>JAJRPR010000142.1 GCA_024280655.1 Alphaproteobacteria bacterium
CCTGTAATATTGAAAATCGAACATGCTCATCATTGCGAAGTAGAAAAGTTCCTCCCCAAAAAATAACCCAGATATAGATAATAGTAGAAGCCTCTGATGTCCATGACAAAGGATCGTTTAAGATATATCGTGTGAATATTTGTAACAGAAAAAACGAAAACATGGCGGTCATTAACATGACCGCCACAAATTCAGATGCTTTCCTTGCCCAGATTTTGGCTTTGGAAAACAAACTTATCATTTAATCGCATTTATCTGATCAAGAAGACCTTCTGGCCATGTTTTTGCAAATTTGCTATCTAGATACATGCTTTGAACTTGAGCGCGAAAAGCTGCAACATCTGGAGTTGAAACCGTTAGGCCCTGTTCGATAAAGAACGCCTCAAGACTGTTTTCATCAGCTATGCGGTTTTCATTATTATATGCCGTCGCCGCTTGTGCCGCTGAAATTACATTGGCTTGTTGTTCCGCACTCAGGCCGTCAAATGTTGACTGAGCCATTGAGAGGAAAATACCATCAACAAGATGAGATGTCTTAACAATCTGTTTGGTAACTTCATAGAATTTGGCAGCTTTTACTGTAGGCAAAGGGTTATCCTGCCCATCAACAGTTCCAGTTTGCAGAGCGGTATAAACTTCACCAAATGCCATTGGAGTAGGAGCTGCGCCAAGCGCTTTACCAAGGAACTGCCACGCATCAGAGCCCGGCATACGCAGTTTTATGCCAGCAAGATCTGCTGGAGTATTAACAACTACATCTGTTCGAAGGTTGAGCTGACGAGTACCTAAATAAGCTACATCAAGGATTTTGATGTTCATTTTATCGCTAACCATATCATAGAAAGTCTGACCCAAGTCACTACGGAATACATTTTTTTGGTGCTCTGGATCACGAATAAGATAGCCAGCTGTAAAAGCTGACCATTCAGGAATTTGCTTAGCAATATCCTGTGCTGAAATCATCGCCATTTCCAGATTGCCACGTTGCATTGCTACAGGTTCTGTGCCTTGTTTGAACAATGAGGCATTCAGGTGAATTTCAACATCAAATTCTCCTGGTGCAGATGCTTCTAGAGCATCCTTGAAGACGATAAGCATTTTTGCGTGCCAATCGCTTTCAACAGCTGGCGTTGAAATGCGTAATTTAATCGTTTCCTCAGCAAAGCTAGAGGTGGCTCCTAATAGCGCCACACTAGCAATCGCACCCATAATAGCGCGACGTGTAAAATTGATTTTCATGTGATTCCTCCATATAATTGCGTCAGCATTTAATTCCTGACAAATTTTAGTTTTGCAGGCCTTTATTATTAATGAATTGAGACCTTCTACAAGGCAATACACTAAAAAAATATCACTGACAAGCTAGACATGTAATAATTAACATGTTAGCAGTGATAAGTCGTGCAAAAGATCAAAATTGTTTGATTTTTTGATAGTGTTCGATAAGTTAGAAATCTTATATATCTAAGAACGATTGAATGATTTAAGTACATCAAAACTCTTATTGGGAGCTTATAGTTAAAACCATGTCAGAAATTTTTGGAGTTTCAGCAGCTTTACTTACTCCATTTGAGAGTAGGGGGGCTATTGCATATAGCTTAATGGCGAAGCACGCTATCAATGTTCTGGATAATGGCTGCTCCTCAATTACACTGTTTGGAACGACTGGTGAAGGAGCAAGCCTTGAGCTTAACGAACGACTTAAAGCTGTTGGCATTCTTCAAGATGCAGGTATTGACCCTGCTCAAATTATTTTAAGCATAAAAGCCGATGCAATTGGCGATGCAATCAAAGAATTGCAAGCTGGAATTGACATGCGGTGCAATAGTTTTTTACTTTCGCCGCCTCATTTTTTCAAACAGGTAAGCGATGAGGGTTTATATGCATGGTTTAGCGCTATACTTGAAAAATTCTCAAAGCATGAGTTAAAAATTATTCTTTATAATATTCCTCAACTTACTGGTGTAACAATTTCTCCAGCGCTTGCAGCTAAACTTTTTTCTCAATTCCCTTCCCATATTTATGGCGTAAAAGATTCTTCAGGGAACTGGAGCTCAGCAAAAGAATTTTTAGCACTAAAGGATGATTTGGCTATTTTAATAGGCGATGAGCGTTTTTTAGCAAATGGTGCAAAATTGGGCGCACAGGGTTGTATAAGTGGATTGGCAAACTTTTTTGGAATGGAATTGTTGGATATTATAAAATCGGGCACACCAAACAAGGCAATTTCTGATCTGGTTGATATAGTTGTTTCTACTCCGATAGTGCCAGCAATCAAACAAATTGCAGCTCATATATTTGATGATAACAGATGGTTGAACGTACGTCCTCCGTTAACAGGTTTGACTGATTACGAGCAGAAGCGGCTCTTATTCAGTTATAATGAAGTATTTACTCATAAGGTTGGGGCTTAATATGTCAAATGCAACTGCAAAAATTATTGATACGGGATTGAAAAAACATGCGGGATTGAAGAAACGTGAAAGAGCATACGAGCAATTCTCAGATATGTTACTTAATTTACAAATTAAACCTGGACAATTTTTGACACAAAGAGAGTTGGTAAAAATTACTGATATGCCACTTGGGGCAATACGTGAACTGATACCCCGCCTTGAAGCTGACGGCCTGATCAAGACCATTCCACAAAGAGGCTTACAAGTAACTTATATTGATATGAATCTCATTCGCAATGCTTATGAGCTACGCCAGATTTTGGAAACCCGTGCTGCAAGCCAGTTTGCACGCAATGCAACAAAAAACCAAATTGCAGAAATGCGAAATACTCATGAAGATATTCTTGAACAGGCAAACAACAAAGTTTCTGATGCACTTGTTGCTCATGCCCAACAAACAGATTTTCAGTTTCACGAAACAATTATTGATGCGCTGGACAATGAGTTGATCTCTAATATTTATAGGGTGAATTCTATAAAAGTTCGCCTCATTAAAGCATCAAGATCACGGCTTGGTCCCAATGATGTGAACCGTGTAATTAACGAGCACTTGCGAGTTATCGAGGCGATGGAACAACGTGATGAAGAGGGTGCAGCAACAGCGATAAGAGATCATATTCTTGGGGCTAAGGCGAGAGCATTTGCGGATTAGTCTATTTTAATTATGAGGTAAGCGTTTATGAGCGATAGGATTGCAATTTTTTGGCCGGGAGATTACCGGTCATTGCCAAATGAAACAGCACTTGTTCAACTCGAGGCTGCCACGAAAAATTTAGAAAAAGCGCTGGATCGGCTTGGACAAAAACACTATCGTATTAAAGGTTTTATCACCCGCCCCCATGAGGCAATAGAAAAACTCTCTAACATTGATGACAAAATGATCGGTATGTACACGCACTGGGTTTATGGCCCACATACTACCGAAGGGGTGGTGGGTAAGAACAGCCCATTGCTTTTGGTATCAAATTTTAGCGGCAAATGGCCCGGACTGGTCGGGTTGTTAAATACTGGTGCTTGTCTGGCAGCAGAGGAAAGAGCGCACTCACGCATCTGGAGTGATGCTCAAACATGGGATGATGACGAGGTTTTTTTACAGCAGCTACAAAAATGGTGCGATAGTGGTA
>JAJRPR010000143.1 GCA_024280655.1 Alphaproteobacteria bacterium
GGCAAACCAGTAATTTTTGCAAGGTTTCTAGCTAAGGTAGACTTGCCAGCACCGCACCCACCCAAGATTGCAATTCGTTGCATGAAACACCTAATTGTTAAAATGTAATAACTACCCTAGTTTAGCAATTCTGGCTAGGCGCAATTTTGCAAAATCTTCCCCTGCATGGTGCGAAGAGCGAGTTAGTGGGGAAGCAGATACCAATAAAAAACCTTTTGCATAAGCAATTTTTTCATAGGCCTTAAATTCATCTGGTGTTATAAAATCCATTACTGGGTGATGCTTTTTTGAGGGCTGTAAATATTGCCCAATAGTCAAAAAATCAACATCAGCTGATCGCAAATCATCCATCAACTGCAAAATTTCATTTCTTGTTTCCCCTAAACCCACCATAATTCCAGATTTGGTGAACATTGTTGGATCTAGCTCTTTGACCTTTTGCAACAATCGAATTGAATAAAAGTAGCGAGAACCGGGACAAACGCTAAGATAGTTTGAAGGCACGGTTTCAAGATTATGATTATAAACATCGGGTTTTGCCGCTACGACTTGTTCGAGTGCCCCCTGTTTTTTCAAAAAATCAGGAGTTAGTATTTCAATAGTTGTATTGGGGCATTTATCACGAATTGCCGCAATCACTTTTACAAAGTGCCCTGCCCCACCATCAGGCAAATCATCACGATCAACCGAAGTTATCACCACATGATTTAACCCAAGTTTTGCAATGCCATTTGCAACATTTTCAGGTTCATTTCCATCAAGTGGCAAAGGCTTACCCGTTGCTACATTACAAAAGGCGCAAGCACGGGTGCATATCTCACCCATAATCATCATTGAGGCGTGTTTTTGCTCAAAACATTCGCCAATATTTGGGCAAGCCCCTTCTGTGCAAATTGTTACAATATTATTATCTTTAATGATTTTATTAGTTTGTTTGAAAAGTTTTGATCCCGGAGCTTTTACCCTAATCCAGTCGGGTTTACGGGCAATAGGATTATCAGGTCGATGTGCCTTTTCAGGGTGACGAACAGTTTTTTTTGCTTCAAATAAAGTTACCATAAATATAGCCTAATCATTTACGCATTTGATATTCACGATAGCCCCAAATCAAAGCACTTGCGCCAATGATGCCAGCTATTAAGCTCCAAAGCAAATTACCACCCCAAAGACCAAATAATATTCCCATTAAAAAATTTACCAAAAATGCCCCAACAACGCCAAGAGCCACATTAAGAAATATCGAATTTTCTGCCTTCATAAAGCGTGCCGCAATAAGACCTGCAACACCACCAACAATTATTGCTAAAATAAAACCCATAATATTCTCCTTTTTGCGTTTGCACTCAATAATAACAAAAGACTCTTCACTTCGTTCAGAGTGACAAAAACAATGCATGCTGAGCGTTAGCGAAGCATCTTTTATATAATTACATGTTAAGCGCTTTGCCATAAGCGTCAAGTACGCTTTCTTTCATTGTTTCACTTAATGTTGGGTGTGGAAAGATTGTGTGCATTAATTCTTCTTCGGTGGTTTCTAAATTCATTGCAATTACAAAGCCCTGAATAAGCTCGGTAACTTCTGTGCCAATCATATGTGCGCCTAGCAATTCACCAGTTTTATCATCAAATATAGTTTTCACCAAACCATCAGGCTCGCCAAGCGCCACCGCTTTGCCGTTGCCAATGAATGGGAAACGCCCAATTTTAACCTTGCGCCCTTGCTCTTTTGCAGCTTTTTCGCTCATGCCAACGCTTGCCACTTGCGGATCACAATATGTGCAACCCGGAATTTTATCTCTATCAAGTGTATGTGGGTTCTGCCCTGCAATTTTTTCAACACAAATTACTGCTTCATGCTCGGCTTTATGCGCCAACATTGGCGGGCCTGCAACATCACCAATGGCAAAAACACCTGGCACATTTGTGCGTCCATAACCATCAGTTTTTATCGCCCCACGCTCAATTTTCACGCCAAGTTTTTCAAGACCAAGATTTTCGGTGTTACATTGCACACCAACCGCAGAAATTAGTTTTTCAGCGGCAATTTTCTCAATTTTACCATTAGGCAGTTCAACATGCGCAATTATGCCGCTTTTGGTCTTTTCAATTTTAATGACCTTAGTATCGGTAAGTATCCGCATACCTCGTTTCTCAAAACGCTTTTTAGCTAATTTTGAGATTTCTTCATCTTCAACAGGCATAACATTTGAAAGCAATTCAACAACCGTTACTTCAACGCCCATTGAGCGATAAAATGAAGCAAATTCAATGCCGATTGCGCCCGACCCCATCACCACGATAGATTTAGGCATGGTTTTTGGCTTCATCGCATCAAAATATGTCCAGATTTTATCTCCATCTGGCTCAATACCGGGTAACACACGAGGACGTGCGCCAGTAGCAATAATGATATTTTTGGCTCTATATTTACCAATCGGCAAGATACCCTTTGGAATAGTATTTTGCGGCTCAACAATGGCTTTTTTAGTCTTTTCAACCTTGATTTCACCCTTAGCGCTAATTGTAGCCTCGCCCCAAATAACATCAACCTTATTCTTTTTCATCAAAAAGCCAATGCCAGTCGCCATTCGCGCTGTAACACCACGAGAGCGTTTAACCACCGCATCAATATCAGCACTAAATTTTTCTGCTTTAAGTCCATAATCTTTTGCATGAACCATATGGTCATAGACCTCTGCCGAGCGCAGCAATGCTTTGGTTGGAATACAGCCCCAATTAAGGCAAATACCACCCATATGTTCACGCTCAATAATAGCGGTTTTAAGCCCAAGCTGGCTGGCACGAATAGCGGCGATATATCCACCTGGTCCAGAGCCAATGATAATTATATCATACATATTTGACATCTTATTCCTTAAATCTATGCCAGCATCATAACTGGATTTTCAATCATTTTCTTAAACGCATCAAGCATTAAAGCACCAAGCGCACCATCTACGCTTCGATGGTCGCATGATAATGTTACGTCCATAATCACACCAATTTTCATTTCGCCTTTGTCTGCATAAACTTGCTCCGAGCCTGCACCAACGGCTAAAATTGTGCCGTGAGGTGGATTGATTACTGCTGAAAATTGCTTAATGCCGAACATTCCAAGATTTGATATAGCTGTTGAGCCACCTTGATATTCGTGTGGGGCGAGTTTTTTACTTTTTGCTCGCATGGCATAATCACGCACTGCATCTGATATTTGGCGCAAACTCATTTTTTCAGCTGAGCGCACAACGGGCGTGAATAAACCACCCGGAACAGCCACCGCCACTGCAACATCGCTTGCTTTGTGATAAAGTATGCTATCGCCTGCCCATGTTGCATTGCCATCTGGCACTTTTTGCAATGCTAATGCCCATGCTTTGACGATGAAGTCATTTACTGAGAGTTTGAATTCTGGCTTACCCTCTTTGTTTTTGGGCGCTGAGGCGTTTATTTCTGCTCGTGCTTTTAGTAGATTATCAAGATTGCACTCAATGTTTAGATAGAAATGTGGAATGGTTTGTTTTGCTTCTGTCAAGCGAGCCGCAACAACTGTGCGCATACCATCGTTCTTGCGTTCTTCATAAGTACCTGCTTCATAAAGCGCCTTCACTGCTTCGCCGCTCATGCCAGATGCTATTGTTACAGTTTTTGATGCTGGAGCTTTTGCAGGAACACCCTCAATTTTCGCCTTTTCAACATCGGCTTTTATAATGCGCCCTTTTGGCCCTGAGCCAGATATTGCAGAAATATCAATATTGGCATCTTTTGCTATTCGGCGAGCTAATGGTGAAGCAAAGATTCGCTCTCCAGTGTTTGCAACTGATGTAAGTATTGGTGCAGGTGCATTTTGCTCTTTTGCAGGTGCTACATTTGCAGGAGCGACTCCCTCCCCCCCCGAGGGGGAGGGTTGGGGTGGGGGGGCAGCAGAAATATCACTTACTTTACCAATATCACTCGCACTCTCACCCTCTTCAAGCAAAACAGCAATCACCGCATTTACCTTCACACCCTCAGTGCCACCAGCAACCAAAATCTTGCCAATCACACCCTCATCAACCGCTTCAACTTCCATAGTCGCCTTATCGGTTTCAATTTCAGCAATAATATCACCAGCAGATACGCTATCGCCTTCTTTAACTAACCACTTGGCTAAAATACCCTCTTCCATTGTTGGCGATAGGGCTGGCATTGTTATATTTATTGGCATTATTTTTCTCCCCTAAGACCTATAAGTAACAGCATTAACCGCCGCTACAACTTCATCAACACTTGGCAAAGCTAATTTTTCAAGATTAGCGGCATAAGGCATTGGCACGTCTTTTCCTGCTACTCGCATTACTGGCGCATCAAGATAATCAAATGCTTTTTCCATAATTTGTGCGCTTAATTCTGCTGCGATTGAGCAAATTGGCCAACCTTCTTCTACCAAAACACAGCGCCCTGTTTTTTTAACCGATGCTAAAACCGTTTCCATATCTAATGGGCGTAAAGTGCGTAAATCTATCAGTTCAACATCGACACCAGCACCAACTAATTTTTCTGTTGCGTCCGTTGCGTATTTCATACCCATTGAATAAGAAATTATGGTTACGTCTGCGCCTTCGCGGGCGATGCGTGCCTTGCCGATTGGCAGAACAAAATCATCAACCTGCGGCACATCAAACTCTACCCCGTAAAGTAATTCATTTTCTAGAAATACTACAGGGTTGGGCGAGCGAATTGCCGCCTTTAACAAGCCTTTTGCGTCTGCCGCACTATATGGCGCAATCACGATTAAGCCCGGAACTTGTGCATACCAGCTAGAGAAATCTTGGCTATGTTGTGCTCCAACACGTGATGCTGGGCCATTTGCACCACGAAAAACTATTGGCGCATTTACCTGACCACCCGACATATAAAGTTGTTTTGCGGCTGAATTGATTATTTGATCAATCGCCTGCATGGCAAAATTAAACGTCATAAATTCAATTATTGGCTTAAGACCAGCAAAAGCCGCCCCTACCCCAATTCCAGTAAATCCATGTTCAGTGATTGGTGTATCAATCACTCGTCTTTCGCCAAATTCATCAAGCATTCCTTGTGAAATTTTATAAGCGCCTTGATATTGCGCTACTTCTTCACCCATGAGAAATATATCTTCATCTTTGCGCATTTCTTCGGACATTGCTTCGTTTAATGCTTGGCGAACGGTGATTGATGCCATCTCCACATCGCTTGGCAGGTCAGGGTCGCTTGCTGGAGTGAATGCAACAGGAGTAAGAGCTACTTCTTCACTGGTTGTTTGTTCAACTGGCTCTGCTGTTCCAATTGGTGCGCTTGGAGGAGTTGTAGCTACATCACCAGCCTTCTCACCCTCTTCTAAGATTATTGCAATTACTGCATTAACCTTCACACCTTCAGATCCCTCAGCAACCAAAATCTTACCAATCACACCCTCATCAACCGCCTCAACTTCCATCGTTGCTTTATCAGTTTCAATCTCGGCAATAATATCGCCAGAACTAACATTATCACCCTCTTTTACCAACCACTTAGTTAAGTTACCTTCTTCCATTGTTGGGGAAAGTGCAGGCATTAAAATTTCTATAGACATATCTGTTACTCCTGCTCTTGTAAAATTGTGATATCAGTATAAAGTTCTGATGGGTCGGGTTGCTCGCTATTAGTTGCAAAATCTGCTGCCTCAACCACAACCGCACGCACTGCTTTTTCAACTTCCTTTAGATCATCTTCACTAGCAAAACTATTTGCCAAAATACGCTTTTTAACCTGCTCAATCGGATCACGCTCGGCTCGCATTGTTGAAACCTCATCACGAGAGCGATATTTTGCTGGATCAGACATTGAATGACCACGATAGCGGTATGTCATCATTTCAAGGATATATGGCCCTTTGCCTGAGCGTGCATGTTCAATCGCACGCTCTGCTGCTTCTTTAACAAAGCGAATATCCATGCCGTCCACTTGCTCGCCCTGAATGCCAAAACTCTCCCCACGTTTATAAAGATCAGTCTGTGCCGAGCCACGCTCAAGCGAAGTTCCCATAGCGTAGCGATTATTCTCAATAATATATACAACAGGTAAATTCCAAAGTTTTGCCATGTTAAAGCTCTCATAGACCTGACCCTGATTTACCGCACCATCACCAAAATAAACTAAAGCAACTTTATCTTCACCTCGGTATTTATTAGCAAAGGCTAAACCAGTACCAAGTGAAACCTGCGCTCCGACAATACCATTTCCGCCATAAAAATGTTTTTCCTTAGAGAACATGTGCATCGAGCCGCCCTTGCCCTTAGAAAGCCCATCTCTGCCGCCAGTAAGTTCTGCCATAACGCCTTTGGGATCAATTCCAACAACTAACATGTGACCATGATCACGATAGGAGGTGATAGATTGATCACCCTCCTTTGATGCCATGTGAATGCCAGTAACAACTGCTTCTTGCCCAATATAAAGATGGCAAAAGCCGCCAATTAATCCCATGCCATACATTTGACCTGCTTTTTCTTCAAAGCGGCGAATGAGCAACATTTCCTTATAGGCATAAAGATCATCTTCTTTGGAAAAATTTGGAGCGTTGGTTTTGGCTTTAGAGATTTTGCTTTTTGCTACTTTTTTAGCCGTTTTTCGTGCCATTTATAAGATCCTCAAAAACAGTTAGAATTGAAATGTTGCAATTTGAATATTTTGCAATCACATGACGAACAGACATATTGTTTTGCACTTGATAACATATTTAGGAAATATAGGACATAAGGAATATGCTTGAAATTATTGGCTTTAACGTGTTGTTTTCGTTAAGGAATTATAAATTAGCTAGTTTTAGTTAATTATTGTATTTAACCAAAAACAGGATAATTTCATCAAGGTATTTTATTGTGTGGGCAAAATTACAATTCTATCATCAACATGTGTCATAAATAACATGCTCCTAGCTCGCTCTGACAGGATATCAGGGTCTAATTTTTTAGGGTCAAGCAGCGCAATCTTCTTTTTTATATTAGTGATTTCAATTTGAAGATTAGAGTTTTTAACTTCTAATTGCTCAATTTGGCTTATCATAACTTTACGATTTTGCGTGCCAAAATTGCCAGAAACAGCGCTAAGCCCCATATAGGATAAAAAGCCAAACAACAGTACGCTAATACCTAATTGCTTAATCTTTGATGGTCTTTTTTGGCGTGTTGGCATATTTCACTCTTTTATTTGAGCAAATAATAAGCGCAATCTATTAAAAAGACGTTGCTAACGCACAATCTTTTTACGCCAATAATTTTAGTAGCTGGTATTTAGCTAGTTTTGAAACCAATTTTAACGTGAGACCCATCGCAATAGGGTTTGTTGGCAGAAGCTCCACAACGACAAAGCGCCATTTTTTGCGTGGTGGTAGATTTTTTACCACTACCCATCAAAACTTCTAGATTGCCAGCAATAATAATCGGCCCGTTCTCAAGGGACGTAATGGAAAGCTTACCATCTCTATTATCTAATGCTTGCGCTTCAATGATCGGAATTTCACCAGTTGCCGCAAAACCATCAGCGCTATGCGCTCCATCACAAAATGGCTTGTTTTTTGACTTTCCACAACGACAAAGCGTTGCTCGATTACCCGCCGCCTCACCATCAATTTCTAATTCACCTCTAACAATAACAGGGCCATTTTCACTAACACGAGCAGTGTTTACCTTTGGCGCTGCTTCGTTTTTGCTACCATCATTTCGTTCATATTGAATAGCTCCAGAGGGGCAAATCTGTGCTAATATTGCTATATCCTCGGCACTAGCATTATCAGGAAAAATCCAATCACCCTTAACTCCAGCCTTAAAAACTTCTGGCTGAGTGAGAACACAATTCCTTGCGTGAATACACTTCTTACCATCAAATAAAATTGTTATTTCTTTACCTTTAATATGCTGCATGTTAATTCCTTTGATTGTTATTTCAAATATTTTAAATGTTTCATTCAATATAGGCTAGCTTCTTGGTGCGATAGGTAGTTTTTTCCACCGCCCCCAAATTACAAATATACTTAGTGCCAGCAACGCCAAATTCATTGGCAATGTCTGCGCTGTTTCTCCGTAAGAGGCATGCACCCCGATTGCCAGAATTTGAATGATTGCAAATCCCAGTGCCGCCAACGGGGTAAGTATTGGCAATATACGAGTTAGCGCTGGCAAAATTATCCCCACTGCTCCAGCGATTTCAACGATGCCGATAAACCTAACGAATAGAGCAGACGAATCAGCTACAAAACTCATTTGCAATGCTAGATCAGCTAGAGGCATAAAAGCCTTAGCCATTCCTGCCGCACCAAACACCAGCGCCAATAAAACCTGAACCACCCATAATGCGATATTTAACCATTTTTTTGGTTTAGGTTGCTTTATTTCTTCATTCATTGATTTTTCGTTCATTGCTAATTCCCTATGCTAAATTTATCTAGTGGTATTCATTGGTAAGTTTGTATATATGTGATACTAATATCAAAGAATAATCATAAAGCAAGAAGGCACAGCTATGTCAGTAGATAACAACAATGTTAGTACGAATTGCCAAGCCATGGGCGAAGTACTTAATCGTATTGGCGATAAGTGGAGCATTATGATTGTTGGAACACTAAGAAATGAAGCTGTTAGATTTAATGAAATCCAACGCCAGATAGGCGGCATTTCCCAACGAATGTTATCACGCACCCTACGAAACCTTGAGCGAGATGGAATTGTAACACGCACTGCTTATCCCGAAGTTCCGCCACGTGTAGAATATGAACTGACAAAACTTGGTCACTCATTGCAACCTGCGATTGAGGGTTTATGGAATTGGAGCCTTAGCAATTTTAACGAAATAGAAGCTGCTCGTATGAAATATGACGCTCTCAAGAAGTAGACATAAAGCTGACACAGTAGGACTCTCTAGTAAGGATAGTAGAGTTTGTTACTGTGATTCCATCATCTCCTACCTAATATAAGGAATAATAAATTGAAAAAGCAAAATCCAATATTGTTAGTTTTATCGGCATTATTCATTGCTATATTAAGCGCCAGCCCTGCCCTTGCGCATAGGTTTAATGTTGTACTAATTGTTCCGCTTAGCGGTGCTGAAATTGAGTTAGGCGAGCAATATCGGAACGGATTTTTTCTGGCAACCACAGAAAACGATGCTCACCCTGATGAAACATCTGATGGGCATTTGGGCGGCCTTGATTCTTATATTTCATTTATTGATGCGGCGGGTGATATTAACGGACAAGTTCAAAATATTATTAGCGAAGGACAAGCAAATATTGTAGTTGGTGCTTTTGTTGAAAATTCAGTCATATCACAAATCGCTCCTCTACTTGAACAAGCAAATATTGCACTATTATCACCCGGAATTTCGCCCTTTGAGCAATCTAATTCACCACAAGTTGAAAGATTTACCACGCTTTTTGAACAACAATATAGCGTAAAACCTTCAGAACAAGCCGCACAAGGATATAACGCTGCATGGCGCATTGATGAAGCAGTGCGAGCGCAAGGATCTACTGATAGTGCAACTGAAATAATGAGCAGTTTTAGTCAAAACGCTGAAAATTTTAGTTGGTAATCCTGCTTTATTTTACAACAGATTTACCAGCATAAACAGCAGCAGAGCCCAACTGCTCTTCAATACGAATAAGCTGGTTATATTTGCTTAAACGTTCTGAGCGTGAGAGCGAGCCTGTTTTTATCTGACCACAATTTAACGCCACAGCTAAATCGGCAATGGTGTAATCTTCGGTTTCACCTGAGCGGTGCGACATAACGGAAGTATAAGAAGCACGGTGTGCCATATCTACTGCTTGCATTGTTTCAGATAGAGTGCCAATTTGATTGACCTTAACTAAAATTGAGTTGGCAACCCCCATTTTTATGCCAGAGCTTAAACGTTCAGAATTGGTAACAAATAAATCATCACCAACCAGTTGAACCTTATCGCCTATTGCTTTAGTTAGGCTTTTCCAACCTTCCCAATCGTCTTCATCCATACCATCTTCAATAGAGATAATCGGGTAGCGAGCGGCTAAATCAGCTAAATATGCAACATTTTCTGCAGAAGTTAGGCTTTTGCCCTCGCCCTTCATTTCATATTTGCCATTTTTATAATATTCGCTAGCAGCGCAATCCAGCGCCAGCGCAACGTCTTCGCCAGCCTTATATCCAGCTTTTTCAATCGCACTCATTATAAAACTAAGCGCTTCATCTGCTGAGGCTAAGTTAGGCGCAAAGCCGCCCTCTTCCCCAACATTGGTATTATGGCCTTTTTCACTAAGAGATTTTTTGAGCGTGTGGAAAATTTCTGAGCCGATACGAATAGCATCAGCGATGCTAGCCGCACCAATCGGCATAATCATAAATTCTTGAATATCAATCGGATTATCAGCATGTTCGCCGCCATTGATGATATTCATCATTGGCACTGGCATAATATGCGCATTTGGGCCACCAAGATAGCGATATAATGGCAACATAGATGATTCAGCGGCCGCCTTTGCCACCGCTAACGAAACGCCAAGAATAGCATTTGCGCCTAGTTTACTTTTATTTGGCGTTCCATCTAATTCAATCATTGCTTGATCAATTTCAATCTGATCAAGCGCATCCATGCCCTCTAATTCGCTAAAAATGAATGTATTGACATTATCAACAGCATTTAGAACGCCCTTGCCCATATATTCAATACCGCCATCACGAAGCTCAGCCGCCTCATGCGCACCAGTTGATGCGCCAGAGGGAACAGCAGCACGACCAAAAGAGCCATCATCAAGCGTTACATCAACTTCAACAGTTGGATTGCCTCTACTATCAAAAATCTGACGGGCAACAATATCAATAATATAAGACATAAGAATTTCCTAAAAGTAAGTTTTACTATTTGTTTGATAGTCAAAACTTAAGTGAAAGGAAAGGGCATAATTAGTCTTTTATTTTATGAGCATCTAATTGTTTTTCATTTAAGGACTTTAATAAAGCGTCTTTTTTTCTGCTCGCTTTATTTCGTCCAAATTTAATTCTGTTTTGCTCAGCTTTTATTTGTTTTGTAGCTCTAACTTTAGTTTTTCTAGCTTTTCTTAGGTTTATAATTTCACTCATGTCAGCATTTTATAGATTTTTACTTTAAGAGCAATACCAACGCCACGAACGATCATCACCAGTATCTACATGCACAAAACGCCGTCCGCAATAATAGCCACGACCACCGCCAACATTTGCTGCCCACCAATTAAGGATTTTTTGTTTACCAACGCCTTTAATAACCACATCAGCAGCCCTGCAACCTCTATGATAAAGATGATAGCTTTTTTTAACCGAGCGGTTAGCTTTCCTCGTGCGACAAGAGCTGGTCACCTCAACAGGCCCAAGTGCTTTGCTCAATTTACAAAGCCCATCATATAATATTTTATCTGTTCCATTTTTAAGCCCACTAACATTGCAATTTGAGGCAGCTACGGCTTGATATAGATAAATGGGCGTTACGCTAATTGGCATAGCAAAGGCAACGGACAGCATTATGCCAACCAATTTGGTTATAATAGATTTCATTTTATTTCTTTTTTGGATTATTGAATTTTTTTGGGGTTTATTGCGTGCCTGAAAAAATGTCACGGACATTGTTATATTATGGTTGATAGGGATAGCTAATTAATAGAGTTAATCGCTAAACTCCCATAACCAGCTGGCGGCAAAAGCCAGCAAAATACGGCAAAATTAAGACCTTGTTAATTTTTATTAAACCATACGGCTTTGTTTAAGGGCCGCACTAATAAAAGAAGCAAACAGCGGGTGCGGATCGAATGGGCGAGATTTAAGTTCTGGATGAAACTGCACACCAATAAACCAAGGGTGATCAGTGCGCTCGACAATCTCTGGTAATTTTTTATCTGGAGAAATGCCAGAGAATATCAAACCACTAGCCTCTAGCACTTTACGATATGCCATATTAACTTCATAGCGATGGCGATGACGCTCTGATATATCTGTCGTA
>JAJRPR010000144.1 GCA_024280655.1 Alphaproteobacteria bacterium
ATGAAGAACAGGGCCAAAAATTTCTTCTTTCAAATCAGCAATGCCAGAAACCTTCAACACTGTTGGGGGAATATAATTTTGGTTTCCATCTGTTGGAAGTTGCTTTAACAAGCGACCTTCCTTACGTGCCTTTTCAATATAATTCGTAAAGTATTTAGCGGCTTTTTGATCAATAACTGGCCCAATATCGCTTGATAATTCCCATGGATCACCAGCCGCTAAACTATCCATTGCGCCATAAAGCATCTGGCAAAGATCTTTTGCAATATCTTCTTGAACATAAAGAATGCGCAACGAAGAACAACGTTGACCAGCGCTCTGAAAAGCACTAGCCAAAATGTCACCTACCGCTTGTTCGTGCAATGCAGTTGAATCAACAATCATCGCATTAAGCCCACCAGTTTCAGCAATCAGCGGCGCATTTGGCGATAGGTTTTTAGCCATTGAGCGATTAATGTGTTGCGCGGTATTTGTTGAACCAGTAAAGCACACACCATCTATTCTTGCATCGCTACAAACCATTGCACCAACAATAGCGCCCTCACCTATAAGCAGCTGTAACGTAGAACGGGGAACGCCAGCCTGATGCAATAATTTTACTGTGTGATAAGCAATTAACGGTGTTTGCTCCGCAGGTTTCGCCAACACTGCATTACCTGCAGCTAAAGCCGCAACAACCTGTCCGATAAAAATCGCTAGAGGAAAATTCCAAGGAGAAATGCAGGTAATTGTTCCTAAAGCTGGATTTTTTAATGACAATGCTTCATTGGCATAATAGCGAATAAAATCTACTGCCTCACGCAATTCCGAAATAGCGTCAGGCAAAGACTTCCCTGCCTCCCGAGCTGCTAGTGCAAAAAACAAACCACTATTATCCTCTATAAGGTTAGCCGCTTTATTTAATATTTTTGCACGCTTTTTTACACTTACATTCCAAATGCTAGCCGCTGCAAGCGCAACCTCTACATCCGCAGATGATGCCTCAATAACCCTACCAACTAAATCGCTTTCATTATACGGATTGGTGATAGAAATTTCATTTTTACCTTCAAGGCTTCCAGAAATAATTGAAGTAGCGGCAAATTGCTTATTGCGAAATGGCGAGCGCATTTTATTGATAATATCAAGATCATTTTGATCGGTTACATCCCAACCTTTAGCATTAATACGAGTTTCCCCATATAGATTTTGTGGCCAAATAATCGCTCGATTTTGCTCAGCACCCATGTGCTTTTTAACATTATCAAAAGGATCAGCGGCGATCTCGCTTGCAGGTACATTTTTATCAACAATCTGATTAACAAAGGAGCTATTAGCACCATTTTCTAATAATCGACGAACTAAATAAGCCAACAAATCCTTATGAGCGCCAACTGGAGCATAAATTCGACATCGGGTATTATTTTCTTGCAAGATAATATCATGTAGATTTTCGCCCATACCATGCAAGCGTTGAAACTCAAAATTACGATCTGTTCCTGCCATCTTCAAAATCGCAGCCATCGAATGAGCATTATGCGTAGCAAATTGTGGGTAAATACGATCACGCATATCAAGGAGTTTTTTAGCGTTTGCAATATATGACAAATCGGTAGCGCTGTTTCGAGTAAAAACTGGAAAGCCACTCAAACCCAAAACTTGCGCTCGCTTAATCTCACTATCCCAATAAGCCCCTTTGACCAATCGCACCATAATTTTACGATCTAGTTTTTTAGCAAGCTCATATAAATAATCAAGCACTGGAGCGGCATTAAGATTATATGCCTGCACTACTACGCCAAAACCATCCCAATTTTCAAGCGATGGGTCGCTAAGCACAGCCTCAATGACCTGCAAAGAAAGTTGCAAGCGATCCGCCTCCTCCGCATCTATATTAAAACCCATGCCAGCGGATTTTGCTAATGTTGCCAGCTTTAACAAACGAGGCACAAGCTCGTCCATTACACGCTGTTTGTTAGACATTTCATATCGAGGGTGCAGGGCAGAAAGTTTAACTGAAATACCCGGATTTTGACGAATATCATCAAAGGTGCAAGCATCAGCAATAGCGCCAATCGCCAAAGAATAGGATTGGAAATAACGTTTAGCATCGTCCTTAGTGATAGCCGCTTCACCCAACATATCATAAGAATAAGTGTAACCTTTTCCCTCATAGGTTTGTGCATTTTTTAGTGCGCTAGATATATCTTGCCCCAACACAAATTGGCGACCCATTTCACGCATAGCAACACCAACCGCAGTACGAATTACTGGCTCACCCAATCGCTTAGTCACTGCCCTAAGTGTTCCTAATAATCCTGTTTCACTATCTTTCAAAACCTTGCCAGTAAGCATCAGCCCCCAAGTAGAAGCATTAACAAGTGCGGAAGTTGAATGCCCCATATGTTTGCGCCAATCTGAAGGGGCGATTTTGTCATCAATCAATGCATCAATAGTGATATTGTCAGGCACTCGCAACAATGCTTCAGCCAAACACATTAGCGCAACACCCTCATTAGTGGACAGACCATATTCTGCTAAAAACGCCTCCATCAAACTTGGGCGACTTGTATGACGAATTTTCTCAACCAGAATAGCGGCTTCAAGAGAAATATCTTTACGCATTTTCTTAGGCAAATCAGAATTTGCAATTAGTTGCTGCAAAACATCAGTTTCATTAGGTAATGAAACGAAATTGAATTGTATTTCTAACTTTGAAATCAACATAAAAATCTCCTACTTTGAGTAAAGCATAACAATAAACATCATTGCGTTTTCTCTTATTTTGTGTAATTCACTAGGAATAAACACTAAATATCAGATAGGTTGCAGTGCATTTTGGAGAATAAATTGCAAAAAACAGAGATTGATTCATTCGACAGATCTATTCTTGATCACCTAGCAATCGATGGGCGAATGAGCGTTACAGAACTTTCTAAAAAAATTGGCCTGTCTAAAACGCCATGCCAAGCCCGTATAAAGCGATTAGAGGCAAACGGCTTCATCACTGGCTATCGTGCTATTATTGACCCTATAAAATTAGGTCTTGATCATGTGGCATTTGTTGAAGTTAAACTCCATGATACACGTGATAAAGCCCTTGCAGCATTTAACGCTTCAGTGCTCAACATCAAAGAAATCGAACAGTGCCATATGATAGCTGGTAGTTTTGACTATTTGCTAAAAGTGCGAACTCAAGACATTAATGACTATCGGCGCATTATGGGCGAAAAAATCTCCACCCTGCCCCATGTCTCAGTAACATCAACATTTGTTGCCATGCAGGCGGTAAAAGAAGGTGGATAATAATGTAAATGATTATTTTGTCACTAGCACCAATTTTTCTTCATTTAAGATTATATCAACATCAGATCCAGCCTTGAACATATCTGCCATATTATTATCAACTACAAATAATTCTCCAATAGCACTATCAAGCGTATATTGAATTTGATTTCCTAAATAAGCGGCATAAGTAACAGTGCCTTTAATTCCGGCTTTTTTACTAGCTTGCTCAAGGCTCACATTTTGAGGGCGAATAACCAATGACGCATTAAAAACTGTGGTTTGTTTAGTTGGTATTTTTAATTCTGCCCCAACAATTTCAACCGTTGCAATTCCTGATTTTATTGCGCCTATTTCACAATCTATTACATTTGCATCTCCGATAAAATCTGCAATAAATTTTGAATTTGGAGTATTATATAAATCCTTTGGCGTTCCTATTTGAGCTATTTCAGCATTTTTCATAACGATTATTCTGTCCGACACGGCCATAGCTTCTTCTTGATCATGCGTTACATAAACAGTGGTCAAACTTAATCTTTGTTGAATTTGACGAATTTGCTCACGCACCTGTCGGCGCAATTTTGCATCGAGATTAGATAGGGGCTCATCAAGTAAAAGCACCTCTGGCTCAAGCACCACAGCGCGTGCAACTGCCACACGCTGTTGTTGCCCACCAGATAATTCTGAAGGCAAACGCTCATCATAACCCTTTAAGCCAACCATCGCTAAGCCATCACGTGCTTTGTCATAGGCTTCTTTTTTTGGAATTGAACTTACCTTTAAACCATAAGCAACATTATCAAGAACACTCATATGAGGAAATAGTGCATAAGATTGAAAAACCATTGATACATTTCGATAGGTTGCAGAAAGATGAGTTACATTATCATTGCCAATAAAAATATTACCATTAGTTGCCGCCTCAAGCCCCGCTATTAACCTTAGTGTCGTGGTTTTCCCGCACCCAGAAGGACCCAATAATGTTACTAATTCACCCGGCACAATATCAAGTGTTAAGCCTTTTAGCGCTACAACAGAACCATAATTCTTTACTACGTTCTCAAAGCGGACTGATCCTGTTATTTGATTATTAGACATAAAACTCTCCGCAAATTATTTGTTTAAATCAGGCTTGAGCCACTTTATTTTTTGTATGTTTTTGAATGCGATTTTCTCTGCGCAAACGGCGCTTACCTATAATGAATTGCAACAATAATATTACGCTAAGCATGGTTACAATCAGCACAGTTGAATAAGCAATAGCAATACCGCATTCGCCATTTTCAACCCTGCCAATAATGAAAGAGGTTGCCATATTATGTTTAGCGCTAACTAAGAAAATAACAGCACTAACCGAAGTAATTGCCCGCACAAAACTATAAGTTAATGCAGCTAAAATTGCTGGCCCCATGAGCGGAACAATTATTTTTCTAACTGTTGTAAAGCTGTTAGCCCCTAAGGTAATTGATGCCTCATCTAGGCTTTTATCAAGCTGTGACATAGCCGCAATACCACCCCGTACCCCCACTGGCATATTGCGGAAAACAAAAACCAAAATTAAAATTATTGACGTGCCAGTTAACTCAATCGGTGGCACGTTAAATGCTAAAATATACGAAACCCCAATAACTGTTCCTGGAATTGCAAAACTAAGCATAGTTGAAAATTCAAACACTTGCTTGCCCACAAATTTTTGCCTCACCAACAAATAAGCGGTTGCCAGACCAACAATAGTTGTTAGCGGGGCAGCGATTGACGATATTGTTAATGTTGTAAAATAACTATCCCAAGCAACACCTGTAAAGCGAATGCCATCGGTAAAATTAATTGAGAAAGCACGAATATAATGAGCAAGGGTAAAGCTATGATCATAGCCCCAAAGTTTTACAAAACTACCAAAGACAATCATTGCATAAACGATAACAGTAAATATCGCCCATGGAATTGCTGTGGCATAACAAAAACCACGCAACAACGGATTAAGTGATGCATGTTGTCCGCTATCGCCCTTACCTGTAACCGTTGCATAGGATTTTTTCCCAAGCCACATGCGCTGCACCAAGAATGCACCAAGTGTCATAGAAAGTAAAACTATGGCTAAAGTTGCCGCCTTCCCTGAATTGGCTACTGCCCCCACAATCGAAAAATATATCTCGGTTGATAGCACGCTATAATTCCCACCAAGCACAAGTGGGTTGCCAAAATCGGCCATGCTTTCAATAAAGCCAAGTAAAAACGCATTGGCTAATCCTGGACGCATTAAAGGAAATGAAACAAAGCGAAATGTTTGCCATCTATCACCATTTAAGGTCTGTGATGCTTCCTCCATTGAGGGAGAAACTCCCTCAACTACCCCGATAAGAACTAAAAAAGCGATTGGGGTAAATGAAAGTAATTGCGCTATGTAAATGCCCCAAAAACCATAGAGCCAGCGAGTTTTCTCTACATCAAAATAATCATTGAGAAATTCAGAAACCATGCCTGAACGACCAAATAATAATATTAGTGCCAGACCAATAACAAATGGTGGAGTGATAATAGGTATGATGGTTAGAACCCTAAGCAAGCGCTTAGCTCTAAAATTGGTACGAGTTGCAATCAAAGCAAATGCAAGCCCTAACAAGGTTGTGCCTGCACCTGTCATAATAGCTAAAAACAACGAGTTCCAAGCAGTGCCACAACTCTTTGCTTCATATAAGCATCTAACTCCCCAAATTCTACTCGAGGTAAAATTATCAAAAAACTCGCTCAAACCAAGGTTGCCTTCTGGCCCTTCAAATGCCTGAATAAGAATATGAGAAACAGGGAAAAATACAAATACTCCAACTAAGGAAACAATTAAACCGATTAGGCCAACAATAAAGGCATCGCCACGCCCCTTGCCTAATCCAGAAAAGCCAGTGGTTAATATAAATAATTGTGAGAAAAGCACAACAAAAGCGCCAGCGCCAAACCCAACTTGTCCGGCCTCACCAGCCCCACCAACAAATAAATCGGCAAATATCCGTGCGCCAGTTCGAGAAACAATGAAACCCTGAGCAAAAATCAGCACTAGGCCAGCAATGGATATCATAACTAAAAACTTGGCTAATAATTTAGTATTTTTTATGAATAATAAAGCAAGCGCCGTGCCCACAAGGGGAAGAAGCGAAGTTATTAACCACCATTTTTGGTGTAATAATCCTTG
>JAJRPR010000145.1 GCA_024280655.1 Alphaproteobacteria bacterium
AACTATAGCAACATTTCTTTAGGAGTTAATTTGCATCTATTCTCCTTAAAAATAGCAAAATATCAACAATATTGTGCTATTTTTAAGGAAAACATCTGCTAAACTATCTCCAAAATAAATATCACTATAGTTTCGCAGAGGTTTCTATAGTAAATTTTCAAATATTTTATATGGGGCTTGAGTTTTAATTGTTTTAGGGCTATATGAGTGTTAACAATCTTAAGAATAACTTAGAGAGTGGGCGCCATAAAGGCTCCGCTCTTTTTTATTGCATAAAATAAAGAGAATAAAATTGCAAAAGGAATTGAATTGAACAATAAACGTTATATTCGTGAAAATGGTTCAGAGGCTCGCATAGCCGCTATTGTCATTCCAATAGCTAGTGATATGGGGTTTGACTTAGTGCGGGTTAAAATAATTAGTGATAATGGTACGACCTTGCAAATTATGGCGGAGGACGAACAGGGTAATTTTTCAATATCTGATTGCACAAAATTAAGCCGTGAACTAAGCCCTGCACTTGATGTTGAAGAGCCACTTTCAAATGCTTATCAACTTGAAATTTCTTCGCCCGGCATTGATAGAGTGTTGGTAAGGGCTAGGGATTTTGCTCGTTATATTGGGCATGAGGCTAAAATTGAATTAAGAGATATGATAGATGGGCGAAAGCGTTTTCGTGGTGAAATTATTAATGCTAACGAGACAAGCGTTACAATAAAATTGCGTGATGCTTTACCAGATACTGAAGGAAACCATCAATTAGAATTAGAGCAAATAGCAGAAGCTAAACTTGTTATGAGTGATAAATTGCTTGAAGAAGCACGTAAACAACAAATCAACAAAGATCTTGATAATCCTGATATAGAGGTTATTGAAGATAATATTAAGGAGAATATATAATGGCCGTTTCAGCCAATCGCTTGGAGCTTTTGCAAATTGCAGACGCAGTTGCACGTGAAAAATCAATAGATAGACTTATTGTTATTGATGCAATGCAAGACGCTATTCAAAAAGCGGCTCGTTCTCGCTATGGTGCTGAAACTGAAGTTAAGGCTGAAATTAATCCAAAAACAGGCGAAATGCGTCTTTGGAAATTATTAGAAATTGTTGAAGAAGTTGAAGAGCCAGCTCGCCAAATTTCTTTGCCGCATGCTAAAGAAAAAATCAAAGAGGCAGAGCTTGGGCAATATATTTCAGAGCCGCTTCCCCCAGTAGAATTTGGACGTATTGCGGCACAATCTGCAAAACAAGTAATTGTACAAAAAGTTCGTGATGCTGAGCGTGATCGTATGTTTAGTGAATATACTGATCGCATTGGTGAGATAGTTAATGGCACTGTTAAGCGTGTTGAATATGGTAATGTAATTGTTGATTTGGGTAAGGGCGAAGCGATTATTCGTCGTGATGAACTTATCCCACGTGAAACATTTCGCTATGGCGACAGAGTACGTGCCTATATTTACGATGTAAGACGTGAGCAACGTGGCCCGCAAATTTTCCTCTCTCGCACCCACCCACAATTTATGGCTAAATTGTTTATGCAAGAAGTGCCAGAAATTTACGATGGAATTATTACAATTCGCTCAATCGCTCGTGATCCCGGATCTCGTGCAAAAATTGCTGTGACATCTAATGATAGCTCAATCGATCCAGTTGGTGCATGTGTTGGTATGCGTGGATCACGTGTGCAAGCAGTGGTTGGAGAATTGCAGGGTGAAAAAGTTGATATTATCCCGTGGACTGACAATATTGCTGATCTTGTGGTTTCTGCCTTGCAGCCATCTGAAGTTGCAAAAGTGGTGCTTGATGAGCAGGGTGAGAAAATAGAAGCGGTTGTGCCTGATGATCAGCTTTCTTTAGCTATTGGTCGACGTGGACAAAATGTGCGCTTAGCATCACAACTTATTGGTTGGGATATTGATATTTTAACCGAGCTTGAAGAGAGCGAAAGACGTATTAAAGAATTTACTGATCGCTCAGAATTATTTATGGCATCAATAGATGTTGATGAAATGTTGGCGCAATTACTTGCATCAGAAGGTTTTACCTCTGTTGAAGATCTCGCCTATATTGAATTAGAAGAAATAGCATCTATTCAAGGGTTAGATGCGGATATTGCCACTGAGTTGCAAGATCGTGCAAAAGAATATCTTAACGCAAAAGAAGTTGCGCTTGATGAGGAGCGTAAAAAGCTTGGCGTTAATGATGATTTATATGAAATTTCTGGTCTTACTGGTGCAATGTTGGTTGAGCTTGGCAAAGATGGCATTAAAACAGTTGAAGATTTTGCTGGTTGTGCCGCTGATGATCTTGTTGGCTGGATTGAAAGAGTTGATGGTGAAGTAAAACGCTTTGCTGGCCTGTTTTCTTCGTTAGATGTTAGTCGTGAAGAAGCTGAAGCGATGGTTTTAGATGCTCGCATTAAAGTTGGCTGGATTAAAGCAGAAGATTTAGTGCAAGAAGACGAAGCTAGTGAAGAAGAGCAAGAAGATTTGGCACAAGAAGATTTGGCGCAAGTAGATGAAGTGCAAGAAGTTGAAACTAGTGAAGAAGAACAAGAAAATAAAGAGAGCTAAACTTTAGAAAAATGAATGAAAGAATGAAACAAAGGGGTCCAAAAATACGCCAATGCGCATTAAGTAAAGAAGAAAAAGAGGTAAAGCATCTTATTAGATTTGTTCTTTCTCCCAATAATGAGATAGTTCCCGATATTGATGCAAAAGCTGAGGGGCGTGGTGTTTGGATATCTCTTTCTCAGCTTGCAGTTAAAGAGAGTGCAAAGAAAAATATTTTTTCAAAAAGCCTCTCTTGTCAAGTAAAGCTACCTAAAGACCTTGCACAAGAGGTGCGCTTGCGCTTAGAACAGCGTTTATTAGGTGCGCTTGGCTTGGCAAGAAAAGCAGGGCAATTAATAATTGGTGGCGCAAAGGTGCGCTCTGCTATAGAAAAAGGAAATGTGATAGCATTAATAAGTGCAAGTGATGGTGCGTTAGATGGAAGAAAAAAAATATTAAATATGGCTAATTCTAGATTGAACGAGCAATCTTATTTACATATTGATATTTTGCATTCAGACCAATTAGATTTGGCATTGGGACGAGAAAATGTGATACATGGTGCATTAATTGCTGGTGCGGCAGGTGAAGCGGCAGTAAATAGGGGCAAAAGATTAATTCGGTATATAAATAATTAATAAGACAAGTAATTAACAAAGCAAAGTAAGAAGCTAAATGAGTGATAAAGAACAAAAAGATAGTAAAAATAATGCAGGTGAGGCAGGCAAAAAAACCCTCTCCCTTAAAGGTATTTCTTTAGGTGCTGGTTCTGCTGGTGTAGTGCGCTCATCTCGCTCCGTTGTAGTTGAAAAACGAAACCGCAAAGTTCTTGCTCCAAAGCCAACAGGTACAATTTCACCAAAAGCCCCTCTTGGTGTAAAATCAGCAAGCCAAAAGCTAGCATCAAGCGCTCAATCTAAAACTGCTACAAAACCAGTGAGAAAACCTAGCCTATCAATTAAAGGCGGTCTAACTGATAGTGAGGCTAGCGCACGTGAAAGAGTATTGCGTGAGGCTTCTTTGCGTCAAAAAGCAGATCAAGAAAAATTTACTGAGCAAGAACAAAAAAGATCTTAAGATGGGAACAGAAGAAGAGCTCTTAGGCAAGAAGCTGCTTTGCAAGATGAGGCCGCTTTGCAAGAAAAGGCCAAACAAAAAGAGGGTACGCAAAAAGAGGATAAGCAAGAAGGCGCTGCTAAACAACAATTAACAGATGATAGCTCTAAAACTGTAGCTAAAAAACCTAGTAAAACACCAGAGGCTGCTCCAGTTATTTCAGCAGAAGATCTTGAAGCGCAAACTCAGCGTCAGGCTCGTGGTGGCAAGCAAGGCGCAGCGCATAAAGCTCCTCTAGTTAATAAAGATGAGCTTGAAAGAGCAAAACGAGCGGCAAGGACTACGCCATCTCCTTCAAAAAGAAATCAGTTAGGATCGAACTCTCGCTCTCGCCTTACAGTTACTTCAGCGCTTAGTGATAGTGGTGATAGAGATCGTGGCCCTTCACTTGCTGCTATGCGTCGCCGCCGTGAAAAACAAAAAAATAAAATTTCTACTCCGCAAGCAAAAGTTATGCGTGAAGTTATTATTCCAGAAGCTATTTCGGTTCAAGAATTAGCAAATCGCATGTCTGAACGTTCGGTTGATGTTATCAAGCTTTTGATGCAACAGGGGCAAATGGCAACTATTAATGATATTTTGGATGCGGATACGGCAGAGCTTATTACAACAGAACTTGGGCACACAGTTAAACGGGTTGCCGAGAGCGATGTTGAAGAGGGTATATTTGAAGATATAGATCAAGGTAAAGAAGAAGATTTACGACCTAGATCCCCAGTTGTTACTATTATGGGTCACGTTGATCACGGTAAAACCTCATTGCTTGATGCGATAAGAGAGGCAAATGTTGTATCAGGCGAGGCTGGTGGTATTACTCAACATATTGGTGCATATCAAGTTGATAAAAATGGTCATAAAATAACTTTCCTTGATACACCGGGCCACGAAGCATTTACTGCTATGCGGGCACGTGGTGCGCAGGCTACCGATATTGCTATTTTGGTTGTTGCCGCCGATGATAGTGTGATGCCGCAAACTATTGAATCAATTAAACATGCTAAAGCTGCTGATGTTCCTATAATTGTAGCGATAAATAAAATCGACAAATCAAGTGCCGATGTTAATAAGGTGCGCACTGAATTATTGCAGCATGAGATTTTTGTTGAATCTATGGGTGGTGAAGTTTTGGATGTTGAAGTTTCAGCGCTTAAACACACAAATTTAGATAAGTTATTAGAAACTATCTTATTGCAAGCCGAATTGCTTGATCTTAAAGCTAATCCAACAGGCAAGGCGCAAGGGATTGTCATTGAAGCAAAACTTGATAAGGGTCGTGGCGCTGTTGCAACTACGCTTATTCAACGTGGTGAATTAAAAGTTGGTGATGTGGCTGTTGCTGGATCACAATGGGCACGAGTGCGGGCGCTTATTAATGATAAGGGTGAGCAGGTGAAACAAGCTGGCCCTTCAACTCCGGTTGAAATTCTTGGCTTTACTGGTGTTCCAAATGCTGGAGATCGTTTTGCAGTTGTTGAAAATGAAGCAAAGGCACGTGAAATTACTGAATATCGCAAGCGCTCAATTCGTGAAAAATCAGCAGTTGGAGGAGTAACGTCTCTTGAGCAAATGATGGATCAGCTTAAAAGCGAAAATCTTTCTCGTTTTCCATTAATTATCAAGGGCGATGTGCAAGGCTCAGTTGAAGCAATTAATTCTGCGCTTGAAAAACTTGGAACGGACGAAGTTTCAGCGCAAATCCTAATGGCTGGAGTTGGCGGCATTACTGAAAGTGATATAACTTTGGCGCAAGCTTCAAATGCTGTTATTATTGGTTTTAATGTGCGTGCTAACAAGCAAGCGCTTGAAGCTGCAAATCGTGAAGGTATAGAAATTCGCTATTATAATATAATTTATGATTTGGTTGATGATGTTAAAAAAGCAATGTCTGGGCTGCTTGCTCCTGAGCGCCGTGAAACCTTTATTGGCTACGCTGAAATCCTTGAAGTGTTTAATATTACCAAGGTTGGTAAAATTGCTGGTTGTCGTGTTACAGAAGGCATTGTTGAGCGTGGTTCTGGGGTTCGTTTGTTGCGTGATGATGTGGTTATTCATGAAGGGGAACTTTCAACTCTTAAACGCTTCAAAGACGAGGTTAAAGACGTGCAGTCTGGTCAAGAGTGCGGCATGGCTTTCTTAAAATATGAGGATATGCGAGTGGGAGATGTTATTGAATGTTTCCGTGTTGAGCAGATCGAACGTAGCTTATAATAGAGATCAAAAATGAACAAGCCTCCATCACAGCGTATGTTACGAGTTGGCGAATTAGTGCGTCATGCGCTAGCTGATATGCTAACACGTGGTGAAATTATTGATCCATTAATTGAAAGCACAGTAATTACCATTCCAGAAGTGCGTATGTCGCCTGATCTAAAATTAGCCAATGCTTACGTTGCCCCACTTGGCGGATTAAATGCTGATAATAGTGTCATAGCGCTAAATAAGCATAAGAAATTTATTCGTGGGTTTGTTACTCCAAAATTAAATCTTAAATATGCGCCTGATATTCGGTTTTTTGTTGATGATACTTTTGATGAGGCAACTAGAATTGATAATTTATTACGCTCAGAAAAAGTGTTGCGTGATATAAAAGCAAGTGATGATGTGAGTGATGACGCAAATAACGAAGAAACCTCAGACTAAGAGAGTAAAGCGCAATATCTCGGGCTGGTTAGTGTTTAATAAGACATATGATATGGGCTCAACGGAGGCGGTTGGAAAATTGCGCTGGCTATTAGAGGCAAAAAAGGCTGGACATGCTGGAACGCTTGATCCGCTAGCCACAGGAATTTTACCCATTGCTTATGGTGAGGCAACCAAGACAATTCCCTATATTCAAAATAGCACTAAAACTTATCATTTTACGCTTATTTGGGGGCAGGCAACTAGTACCGATGATAAAGAGGGCGAGATAATTGCAAGTTCAAATATTCGCCCGACGGAACAGCAGGTTTTAGCTCTTTTACCAAATTTTACTGGCAAAATAATACAAGTGCCGCCAATTTTTTCAGCCATTAAAATCAAAGGCGAGCGTGCCTATGATTTAGCAAGAGCTGGCGAAAAAATAGTAATGCAACCTCGTGAAATAGAAGTTGAAAGCTTTATTTTACTTGAGCATGGCGAGGAGCAATCTAGCTTTGAAGTTATATGTGCCAAAGGAACTTATATCAGGGCATTAGCACGAGATTTAGCCAATGAGCTTGGCACAAAAGGTCATGTTGGTGCGCTACATCGTGTTAGCGTTGGTCATTTTAGTGATGAAAGCGCAATAGATTTAGAGCAATTTGAAAATGCTAGCCTTGAACAAAGAGAAGCCATGCTAAAGCCTGTGGCATATGGCTTAAATTCTCTGCCTGAAATAAAAATAGACGCACGCCAAGCAATTAGCATTAGGCTTGGTAATGGCGTGCTGTTAACGGGCGCGAATGCACCAATAAGGCTTGATGAGGCGTGGGTTAGCCATAAGGGGCAAGCGGTGGCCATTGGTTATGTTGAAAAAGGGCAGTTTAAGCCTAAAAGAGTGATTTTGGCTTAGGTTGGGTTGGGATAGAAGAGAAATGAAAGTTTTAATAATTATTGCTCACCCGCTTAAAAATAGCCTTAGTAATTATTTTGCTCAAAAAGCTATCAGTAAACTTAAAGAGCAGGGACATGAAATTATAATAGAAGATCTTTATGTTAGTGGTTTTAATCCCGCTCTTGATGTGAATGAGAGGGAAACATATTATCAAAATTATGATATTAGTTTGATAGAAAAACAAACAAAGCAATTACAACAAGCAGATGCACTCATACTTATTTTTCCGACTTGGTGGTTTGGCTTTCCAGCAATATTAAAGGGTTGGTTTGATAGGGTTTGGGGGCCTAGTATAGCATTTGAGCATGCTAATAATTTTGGCCCAATAACACCCAAATTGAATAATTTAAGAAGGGTAATGACAATAACTACGCTTGGTTCACCTTGGTGGGTTGATAGGCTTATTATGCGCCAACCTGTAAAAAGAATTCTCAAATTAGCTTTGTTAAAGACCTGCGCTCCCCAATGTAAATTTGAGTTTTACTCTTTATATGAAAGTGAAAAACCAAGTGAGAAGGATTTAGAAAAATTTAGTAATAGGTTTTTAAAAGAGCTAAATAGATGGCGTTGAAAGCCAAATGCTTGATGGCTTAAAATAGGTGTTTTTCAAAAGTGAAATAAAAACTTTTATCTCGCCCTTCTTTTTTGGCTTTTTTTTCATAGCGAGTTGCTTGCCAGCCAATAAAAGGCTGATGCCAGAACAGTGGTTTATTGAGATTATGGGTAAAATACTTGTGTCGTAAAATATGTGCTAAAGTCCAATTTGCATAATCTTCTATGTCGGTAGCAAAATGAAATTGTCCTTTAGGTTTAAGAACCTTTGCCATTTCATCAAGTGTCATTTTTGAAACAAAGCGGCGTTTATTGTGTTTTTTCTTTGGCCAAGGATCTGGATAGAGCAAGTAAATTTCATCTATAGATTTGTTATCCATAGCGTTTAATAATTTTATTGCGTCATCGCTAAATAGGCGAATATTCTTGATATTATGCGTTTTTATTTGTTGCAGTAATTTACCGATGCCGCCCGTAAATCCCTCACAGCCAATAACACCAATTTCAGGATTTTCTATGGCTTTTCGTGCCAGATGTTCGCCGCCACCATAACCAATTTCAAGAATGATTTTTTCTCTGTTAGGAAATATTTTTTTGATATCAATATTATTATTTGCCAAATCTATCTCTAGATTTGGCAATAATTCATCAAAGAGCTCTTGTTGTCCCCTAAGCATTCTTTTGCCTGATTTGCGGCCAAAGAATGCTCTTGGTGCATGAAAGTCTCTTGGCTCCTGAAAGACTTTTGGGGTTTGCCCGTTTTTAAGCATAGTTTTTTAATGCTGCCTTTAGCGGTTTTACCAAATCAAGCTTTTCCCAAGAGAACGATCCATCACGCCCAGCTTTGCGACCTAAATGGCCATAGGCTGCAGTTTTTGCATAAATTGGTTTGTTAAGCTGTAGATGCGCACGAATGCCAGTTGGTGAAAGATCCATCACTTCATAAATAATTTTTTCTAAAACCTCATCATCATATTTGCCTGTGCCATCGCTATCGACAAAAATTGATAGGGGTTGTGCAACGCCAATAGCATATGAGAGCTGAATCGTAACACGGCCTGCAAGTTTGGCGGCAACAATATTTTTGGCTAAATAACGAGCAGCATAGGCAGCTGATCTATCGACTTTTGTTGTATCTTTGCCAGAAAAAGCACCACCACCATGCGGCGCTGCTCCGCCATAAGTATCTACAATGATTTTGCGACCAGTAAGTCCAGCATCGCCATCAGGCCCACCAATTACAAATTTACCAGTTGGGTTTACGTGCCAAACGCAGTTCTTTGCAATAGGTAATCCCTCAAGCGCTTCTCTTATATAAGGCTCAACTACTTGGCGCACTTTATTGCTATCCCAACTTGCATCTAAATGCTGGGTTGAAAGTACAATTTGCGTTACTTCTTTTGGCTTGTCATTTTCATATTTAACGGTGATTTGTGATTTTGCATCAGGGCCTAATTTACCAGCTTCGCCAACATTATCTTTACGAGCCTTTGCTAAAAGTTCTAAAATTTTATGCGAATAATAAAGCGGTGCTGGCATTAGAGTTGGCGTATCATTACAAGCATAGCCAAACATAATACCCTGATCACCTGCGCCCTCTTCGCCCTGCTTGTCGGCGGCATTATCAACGCCTTGGCCAATATCAGAAGATTGGAAATGTAATAGGACATCAATTTTTACATTGCGCCAATGAAACCCGTCCTGCTCATAACCAATATCTTTAATGGCACGGCGGGCGGCGGACTTGAATTTCGAGGGGTTGATTATATCTTTGCCCTGCTTGTTCTTTTTTATCAGAGTTTGCGGCACACGAACTTCACCAGCAATAACCACCCGATTTGTTGTTGTTAAGGTCTCACAAGCAACACGAATATGAGAAGCATCGGTGCCAGTTTTTTTGGCTTCCTTATAAATCATATCAACAATTTCATCAGAAATTCGGTCACAAACCTTATCTGGGTGACCTTCTGAAACTGATTCGGAGGTAAAATAATGTATAGGTCTCAAGATAATATCCTTTATTTATAATGCCATCAATGGGTTTAATGTTGCACCCTTGTAGCGTAAGAATTCATTATCGTCAAAAGGATATAAGGAAATCTTTATATTAATAATTTTTATTTCTAAATAGTATCTTTTGCACCAGTAAAATAAATAACAAGAAGCCAAGAAATATAAAATATGGCTGGTTTTTATATTTGGCAAAGATAGTTTTTTCTAAGGGACGAAGCGGTACTACGTCTAAGACATTCTGTTCACCTTGCTTTAATGAGGCAACTACTTGCCCCAAAGGATCAACTAGAGCCGTAATGCCAGTATTTGCAACACGCACCAACGATTTACCCTCTTCTATTGCTCGTATTCTTGCATGGGCAAAATGCTGTTTTGCTCCAATCGAGCCATCAAACCAGCCGTCATTTGTTAGGTTTAAGATAAAATCAGCACCATCAATCTCCTCACCTAATTGCGCAGAAAATATCGCTTCATAACAAATGAGCGGTAAAAAAGATGGCGCTCCGGGGGCCTGCATTAATTTTCTTAGTTTTCCAGCTTCCCAACCCTCATTGCCCGGTACAAATTGCTTAATGCCAATTTTTTCAAAGAAATTCTTAAAGGGCAAATATTCTGCCAATGGCACGAGGTGAGTTTTATCATAAGAAGAAATTATTTCCCCTGATGAATTTATCATTAGGATTGAATTATAAGATTTATCTTGTCCATCTTGTCCAAACTGTTTGCTCTGTTCAAATTGCTTTCTTGGCGCGCCAGTTATTAGGGTTTTGCCAAGTGGCAACATAACAGCAAATTGCGCTAGATAGCTTGGAAAATCAGATAGGTAAAATGGAATAGCAGCTTCAGGCCAAATGATATAAGTTACGCCATTAATCCCAGCATCATTTGGATTGAGTTTACTTTTAGAGAGACTGATTAAGCGCTCTATTATTTCATCACGGGCATTTACTTGCCATTTTTGTGATTGATTTATTGCTGGTTGCACGAGGCGTAATTTAATATCTGAGCGCTCGATTAATTTTGTATTATCTATACGATATTGCCCATAAGAAAATTGCGCCCCTAAAATTATAATAATGAAAAAGGCTGGAATTAATCGAGAAAATAATGAACGCTCATCTTTTGGCCAAACAAGCGCTAACATTGTGCCAAGCAAAATTGCTAAAAAACTGGTGGCTTGAATACCAATAATTGCCGTTATTTGTGACATTTGATCGTTTAGAGTTAGGGAATATCCGACAAGATTAAATGGAAATCCAGTAAATAAGTAGGAGCGCAATAATTCAAAAATAGAAAGAAAAACTGTAAGTGAAAGAATGCGCCAAACGCTATCGCTCCAAAAAATATGCGCAAAAAGTGAAGCAAATCCCCAAAATAGTGCCAAAAAACCAGCTAAAGCCAATATTGCAAATGGCATAAGGGCAAGTAACCAGCCACCATCAACAAAAAATGCCGCACCTATCCAATGTAAGGATACTAAAAAATATCCCAAGCCAAAAAAGAAGCCAATGGTAAAAGATGGGCCGAATAATCTTTGCCAACCAGCTCTTTTTTCGGCGCCATCAAGACACCAAACCCAAATTGGTAAAGCTATAAAAAGCGCAGGCAAAATGAATAGAGGTGGCACTGAAAGACCAGCTATTGCGCCAGCTATAAGTAAAATTATAGCTCTCCTGTAGCCATGAGAGAGCATAGATAGTTCTGCTATTTTATTCATGATTTAGAAATATTTGTCTTTTGTGTGCGCTTTTGAGTGGGGCGTTTGGTTTTTCTGATGCAGACCTTTTTTATCTTGCGTGGGTCGGCTTCAAGAATTTCAAATTCAAAATTTTTGAACTTTGTAATAACTTCGCCCTTCACTGGGACTCTATCGAGCAGATCAAAAATTAAACCACCAAGACTATCGGCATCTTCAACATAATCGCTTAAGTTAAAATCAGCACCAATCATTTCAGCAACTTCGCTTAATTCAACTTTAGCATCAGCAATAAAACTATTTTCACCTATTTTTTTAATTAGTGGGCCATCTTCATCATCATGCTCATCTTCAATATCACCAACAACCACTTCAAGAAGATCTTCAATGGTTACTAGTCCATCTGTTCCGCCATATTCATCAATGACCATTGCCATGTGAATTCTTGTGGCTTGCATTTTTTGTAAAAGATCTGCAACTGCCATTGAGGGGGGGACAAAAATTAGCTTGCGAACTAAATCTTGAGAGCCAATTTTTTCATCTAATAATTCTGTGAGCAATTTAATTTTTTTTGTGTCATTTTTTGTGTCATTTTTTTTGTTTCCCAAAAGGTGCTGCACAACGTCTTTAATATGAATGAAGCCAACTATATTATCTAAATTATCATCATATATGGGAAGGCGAGAATGGGCAGCGCTGCGAAATAAATCTAGCATTGATGCAATAGTTTCATCTTTTTCGATCGCCTCTATTTCAGCACGAGGCACCATAACATCTTCCACTCGGGAATTTGAAAGTTGTAAAACATTAAGCAACATAGTGCGCTCATTGTTGGAAAAACTCTCGCTTTGGCTGGTTTTATCCTTTAGTGCTTTTAATAAGGTACTACGCAGGGATTGTGAATTGGGCGTGACAATGTTTTTTATTTTTTGTCCAAAAGAAATATTGCTGTCGGATTTATCATTTTGTTTCATTTATATTTTTCCATTGTTATATGGATTTCCTATTGCTAAAATTTTTAAGATTTTTATCTCTTTATCTTCCATAATTCGTGCGCTCTCTTCATTTTGATGATCATAACCTAATAGGTGCAAAAGACCATGCACCAATAAATGCGTGAAATGTTGACTAAATTCAATATTTAATTGTTTACATTCACTAGTTATTGTTTCGTAAGCAAAGGAAATATCCCCCAATAGGCCGCTTAATGGTGCAAATGGTTCTATTTGTGGGAATGAAAGCACGTTGGTGCTTTTATCTATATTGCGCCATTTAAGGTTTAGTTGATGTTGTTTTTTATCATTGCTCAAAAGAATAGATATTTCTATTGGTTGGATAATTTGTGCGTTGAGTTCATTTAACGCCACAAAAATAGTTTTCTCTATATTTGGCTCAAAATCATTATTCCAACGATCATCATCAATATTTATATCTATTTCTATGGGTAAATTATTATTCAGCGCTCTAATCCTGTTTAGAGTTTTTTTGATAGGCTTCAACAATTTTGCCAACTAATGAATGGCGCACAATATCTTTTGCGCTAAAGCGTTTTATGCTTATATTTTTAATTCCGGCTAATAGATCAATCGCTTCAATTAGTCCTGATTTTTGCCCCTTCATGAGGTCAATTTGCGATGGATCGCCTGCAATGATTATTTTTGAATTTTCGCCCAAACGAGTAAGAAACATTTTCATTTGCACAGAAGTAGTATTTTGTGCCTCATCAAGAATAATTACAGAATTTGCTAATGTGCGCCCACGCATAAAAGCTAATGGGGCAATTTCTATTATGCCACTTTCAATATAGCGCTCAACTTTTTCAGGCTGCATCATATCAAAAAGCGCATCATAAAGCGGGCGAAGATATGGATCGACCTTTCCTTCATATCGCCCGGTAAAAAACCAAGTCTTTCACCTGCTTCAACCGCAGGGCGAGAGAGGATAATTCGACTTACCTCATCACGCTCCAGCATAGAAATAGCGCAAGCAACCGCAAGATAGGTTTTGCCTGTTCCAGCAGGGCCAACGCCAAAAATTATATCATTTTGTTTTAAGGCACGCATATAGGCATCCTGTGCAGGGGAGCGAGCAATAATAATTGCTTTGCGGGTGCTGATGCGAGACATTTTAATATGAGATTTTTTAGCAATATTTGGCAAGGATAGCTGGCTATCTGTCTGCTCGACCATTCTTATCATGGCATCAATATCAGCGCTGGCAATATCATTACCCTCTTCAAGTTGAGCATAAAGACTAGCTAACACTCGTTGTGCTTGCGAGATTTTTGCGCTTTCTCCCTTAAGAATAATATGATTACCTCGTGGGTTTGCTCTAATATTAAAACGCTGTTCAATCATTGCCAAATTTTGATCAAATTCACCAAATAGACGCATAGCTAGGCGATTATCTTCAAATGCCAATTCAATATCGCTAATTATATTTTCTTCGTTACTCAATTTTTGCCAATTCTCCAGTTAGTGAATTTTTATCACCTGAAATAATTTTAACATTTTCTATCGTGCCAATCAAATCCTCAGATCCGCTTAAATGTATTGGTTGTAAATAAGGGGATCGCCCACCAATTTGTCCAGCGCTACGACCTTTTTTATCAAATAGAACAGGGACAGTGCGCCCAATGGTTGCGAGATTAAATTTAGTTTGTTGCTCATTTAATAGCTTTTGTAATATGGTTAGGCGTTCGGAGCGGATTCTTTCTGGGATTTGATTATCCATTAAAGCGCCCGGTGTTCCGGGGCGAGGGGAATATTTGAACGAATAGGCGCTTGAATATTTACTCTGGCGAATGATTTTTAATGTGTCCTCAAAATCCTTATCGCTCTCATTAGGAAAGCCAACAATAAAATCACCTGAAAGAGCAATGTCAGGTCTTGCCTCTCTTAAGCGTGCAATAATTTCTAAATATTGCTCAGTCGTATGCGAGCGGTTCATGGCTTTTAGAATTTTATTTGAGCCTGATTGCACGGGGAGATGCAAATAGGGCATTAGGGTGCTTAAATCTTTATGAGCATTAATAAGCGTTTGATCCATATCGTTTGGATGTGAGGTTGTATAACGAAGTCGCTCTAGCCCATCAATTTCTGCCAAACTATAAAGTAACTCAGCCAGATTTGCAGCTTTGCCTTTTGAGTTTTTACCGTGATAGGCATTTACATTTTGTCCTAAAAGAGTAATTTCCATCACTCCACCAGCAACTAAAGATTTTGCTTCTAAAATAACTTGCTCTAAGGGGCGTGAAACCTCACTGCCTCTTGTATATGGCACAACGCAAAATGAGCAAAACTTATCGCAACCCTCTTGCACGGTTAAAAAGGCAGTTAGGCCTCGTGCAATAATATTGGAATTTTTTGCTTTTGGTAAAAAGTTAAACTTATCTTCTATTGGAAAATCAGTATCTATCACTCTTTCGTTTGCGGCACGTTTAACTAGTTCTGGTAATTTATGATAGGATTGTGGGCCAAAAACTAGGCTAACAACTGGCGCACGAGCCATAATTTCTTCGCCCTGTGCTTGTGCAACGCAACCCGCAACGGCAATTATCATATCTTGGCCATTTTCACGCCGCTTATTGCGCAATTCCTTCATGCGGCCAATT
>JAJRPR010000146.1 GCA_024280655.1 Alphaproteobacteria bacterium
TATGAGCAAAAATTGGTTGCTCATTTTCTAAATTACCAAAATAGGGGAAACCAACCGATACAACTTCGTCATTTTCTTTAACGAAACTTGTTTCTGGCCATACTTCCGATCCATCAGAAACATTTTTAGCTTCCAAATTCCACTTTCCACTATCATCCCAACGAGAGCCAACAGTTCCATTAGGAACAACGACTTTATTCGAAGTTTTATCAAAAATTACTGGCTTCCATTCAGGGTTTTTCTTTTCGCCAAGCCCGCTCTTAAAATCAGAAGCACGCAATGTTCTTGTTGGAACATATAGTCCGTCTTTTTCTTCTAAAACTACCAAGAACGGCATATCGGTATACATGCGACAATAATCATCAAAATATTCCGATTTTCCTGCCACATGAAATTCTTTCAAAATCACATGACCCATCGCCATAACAAGAGCGCTATCGGTTCCCTGTCGAGCAGGAAGCCAGCTATCAGATAATTTGGCAACTTCACTATAATCAGGAGTAACAGCTACGGTTTTTGTACCATTATAGCGTGCTTCAGTGAAAAAGTGAGCATCTGGCGTTCTAGTTTGCGGAACGTTTGATCCCCAAGCAATAATATAAGAAGAATTATACCAATCAGCACTTTCTGGCACATCGGTCTGCTCGCCCCATACTTGGGGGGAGCTTGGAGGAAGATCGCAATACCAGTCATAAAAACTCATACACGTACCGCCAATTAAAGAAAGATAACGTGATCCAGCGGCATAGGACACCATCGACATAGCTGGAATGGGGGAAAAACCAATTATGCGATCGGGCCCATAAGTTTTTGCCGTGTAAATATTAGATGCAGCAATGATTTCATTTACTTCATCCCACGAGGCACGAACCATGCCGCCAAGACCACGAACTTGTTTATATTGTTTAGTTTTTTCAGGTTGCGAAACTATATCACCCCAAGCCGTTACGGGGTCTTTATAGACATTTTTACTTTCACGCCATAGTTTGAGCAACCGTGAGCGTATCATAGGATATTTCAATCTTGCAGCACTATAAAGATACCAGCTAAAACTTGCACCACGAGCGCAACCACGGGGCTCATGATTTGGTAAATCAGGGCGAGTTCGAGGATAATCAGTTTGCTGAGTTTCCCATGTTACCAAGCCATTTTTTACATAGATTTTCCAGCTACATGAGCCAGTGCAATTTACACCATGTGTAGAGCGCACTATTTTATCATGCGCCCAACGACCACGATAGGCTTTCTCCCAATCACGGTTTTCATCGGTTGTAATGCCATGACCCTCTGAAAATTTTTCTGGGGCTTTATTGGTAAAAAATGTTAATCTATCTAAAATATGGCTCATAAGGTTTCCTCTTAAAATTTCTTATTAATTGCCACCCCCACAATATTTTGGAGGTGGCTTATTTTTGTTTTCTACTTAAGGATTTTTTACATAGGCGTTCGCTCGGAGATAGAACCACCAGTTAATAATCATGCAAATGGCATAGAAAATCGCAAATCCATAAAGCGCATATTGCGGAGTGCCCAAACCCATTTGCTCACCAAATACTTTTGGAATAATAAATGCACCATAAGCGGCAACCGCAGAAGTCCAACCAAGCACAGGGCCTGCTTGCTCTTTATTAAATACCATTGCGATAGTTCTAAATGTTGAACCATTGCCAATACCAGTTGCTGCAAAAAGCAATAAGAACAATCCCATAAACGGTACAAAATATTGCTCAGGAGTTTCTGATGAATAGGCGGCTTGAATAAAGTAAGCAACACCAAGCGCACAACCAACCATAACAAAAGAGATGATTTGGGTAATTTTAGCCCCACCATATTTATCGGATAACATGCCGCCAAACGGGCGAAGAAGCGCCCCAATAAATGGCCCCATCCACGCAAACATTAGCGCACTTGGTCCATTTGCATTAACCACATTATGGGTCATTACTCCATCAACCATTATATGCTGAAAGCCAAATACCACTTTTATAGTAAGGGGGAGAGCCGCAGAAAAACCAATGAATGAACCAAAAGTCATTATATAAATAACGGTCATTGCCCATGTGTGCTTATTGTTAAAGATTTTATATTGACGAGTAAGATTTTGCCCAACTTGTCCGTGTATCATCTTTAAGCCACCAACAGTGAGAACTATAACGATAGGTATCACAATCCATTTTGATACATTAAAGCCAGATCCACCAACGCTTTGGGGCAACATAAGCCATAGACCAAACCCAGCGGCGACAAAACCGATCAGCAACATCAATGTGATAATAGAAAAAGCCCCGATTGGGTTTGGAATATCGGGTGAAACATGCTCATCACGAATATTGTTGAGACCCCACCAACCAAGTATTGCAAGGGGGATAAGAGCTACAAGCCAAATAAAACCCGCATTTTGAATAAAGGTTTCAGTGCCTGCTGGAATTTTACCAATTAAAGTTCCTGATGTATTTTTTAGTGTCATAGAGGCACCACCAAATATTCCAAAAGTCATAACTAAAGGAATAACAATTTGCATAGTTGTTACACCAAAATTACCAAGACCAGCATTCATGCCAAGCGCAAAACCCTGTTTCTTTTTAGGAAAAAAGAAGGAGATATTGGACATAGAAGAAGCAAAATTACCTCCGCCAATACCTGACAAAAATGCTAATGCCTGAAATTGCCACAATGGAGTATCGGGGTTTTGCAATGCAATGCCCGCACCTACTGCAGGTATCATCAACAAAGCAGTGGTAAAGACAATAGTATTTCGCCCCCCTGCAATGCGTATAAAAAACGTAGATGGAATACGTAAAGTTGCACCCGTTAGGCCTGCGATAGCGGCAAGGGTAAATAATTCAGATTTTTCGAAAGCAAAGCCCAAATTAAGCATTTGAACCGTAATAATGCCCCAATAAAGCCAAACAGCAAACCCACATAAAAGGCTAGGAATGGAAATCCATAAATTGCGCGTGGCAATTGCCTTTCCTTTTTCATTCCAGAATTTTTCATCATCCGGATTCCAGTTTCTTAGATCTTTTCCCACGATTTTTCCTTTCGGGTTAAGTTTAAGCAGGCCGCATTAAGCGACCTGAAATTAATTAGGACTTAGCTTGTTCCTTTTTTGCTTTTGCAATTAGCTCTTCTGAGCGAATAAGAGCAGCCGCAGCTTTTTGCGCAGAAGCTCTTAATCCATCTAAATTAGCTGTTTCAAAAGCGATTTTTTCTTCACGTTCTTGCTCTGGTGTAAAGCGAATGAAAAGTGCAAGGAAAGAGGCAATAACAACCACAATACCAATAATTAAAAATGCTTCATTCCAATCAATAGTACCCTTAAATAAGAAACCAGCTGCTACCGCACCAGTATTACCACCAGCACCAACAATCCCAGCAACTGCCCCCAAAGCTTTTTTATTAATGAAAGGAACTACAGAATATGTTGCCCCTTCAGCCATTTGGGTGAATAGAGAAAACAATATCAAAGTTGGTATTGCAAGGAATAATACGCTCATTTGAGAGAACAGCATTAGTGCAAGCCCTTCGCCAAGAATAACGATGAACAACCAAAAAGAGCGCCCCTTCAAACCCCATAAAGAGCCAAAATTATCTCCAAAAATGCCACCCAAAGTTCTAGCAAATATATTCATAAGACCAAATGAAGCTGCAACAAGACCTGCCTGAACTAGTGTAAGATCAAAATAATCAAAGAAATAAAGTGCCGCCACATTGTTTACTGTCAGCTCGATGCCAAAAGTTGCGGCATATATTAAGAATAACAGCCAGACCCGATAGTCTTTCATCGCCTTAAAATATAGACCTGTAACTTTTTCCTTTTTTGGCATTAACCCTTTTGCGCGCAATTCTTTAAAACTACCATCAGGAGCATCTTGAGTAAGGAAAAAATAAGCAATACCTACAACAAAAATTACAACACCAACCACAACCATTGACATGCGCCAGCCTTGCGCATCTGTAAACCCAAAGCCAATGACAAATGCAGAAAATATCAGTGGCATTACAAACTGAGTAACACCACCACCAAGATTACCCCAGCCAGCACTTGTAGCATTAGCTTGACCAACAACATTAGGTGCGAACATAACAGATGTGTGATATTGGGTTATAACAAATGAAGCGCCGATCATGCCTATTGCTAAACGAAAGAGTAAAAAACTTTCAAAGCTGTCTGAAAGCCCAATAAAAGCTACTGGAAATGCGCCTAAAAGTAATAACCAAGTATAAGAAAGTCGTGGGCCAATCCTATCGACCAGCCACCCGATAAAGAAGCGGGCAAAAATTGTCATTGCAACTGAACCGATAATCGTCCAGCCAACTTGATCTTTAGTCAGACTAAGCTCTTCACGAACAATAATCATCAACGGCGCTATACCAAACCATGCAAAGAAACACGAGAAAAAAGCAAACCACGTCATATGAAAGGTTCTGATTTGCACCATATTAACTTTGAAGAAATTCCCCCAAAGGCTTGTCGCTTTATTTTGTACTTCCATTATACTGTCCCTAATTATTTATTAAATCTATGTTTTATGAAATTAGCCAAACTGAGTTTTTTAAGAGCCCTTTATTTTTGAACATCACGAATCGTTAGACCGCTAGAATTTTGATTAACTTGGTAGTTTTTTGCAGCAAACTATGTGACGCAGGTCAAAAAGTGAGAAATACTTGTTGTGCTTTTATGAAGTGGCAAGATTTATATATGGAATATCAGAACCCAAATTATAAATAATTTACTCTTATGCTTTGCTTGGATTTTATCTAACTTTGATTGCTTTATCATCATCAAACCTTTATATATTTCACTAAAAATAAAGACAGGCAATTTTTTAAGTGAAAGAAGCACTTTATATATTGGGAGGGATTGTTCACAATCTGCAAAAAGAGCGGGGGTGCGCATCTATGTTTTTATGCAGTAAAGGGGAATTATTCGAACAAAGAATAAATGACCAATTTGTTGATACTGATAATATTCTAAACTCTTTCACAAAAAAAATAAGCGCTTGGAAAGACACAAATCAATTACAACCGGCTCAATTAAAAAAGCTAAAAACCCTAACTAGCAAATGTGAAGAATTACCAGAATTAAGAAATAATATAATTGCACAAAAAATATCTGCATCAAAAGTCATTGACCATTATGCGCACCAATTAATCGGCCCAATTCTACAAATAATGATCGAAATTGCTCTTTATATGAAAGGGCATAATCCAGTTTTTGTAAGTGCCTATAATGCTTTTTTGCAATGGAAAGAGCGTATCGGATTAGAGCGTGCGATCGGTGCTAAAGGATTTGTAAATCACAGCTTTCATAATAGCGAATTTTTGGAGCGTATTTTGTTCCTGCTTTCAGAGCAAAGAAACCATAGAAGAACTTTTATGGCATTGGCAAATGACGCACAATTAGAGCTAATAAAACAAGTGCTAAAGGGAAAGCCAAGCACTCAATTAAAACAACTTCATTCATTGTTTAGAGCAGATCCTAAATCCGCTAAACTTTACGATTTAACTCCAGAAAACTGGTTTGATCTGATTTCTGCTAAAATAGATGCATTACGAACCATTGAGACAAAACTTGTTGATACCCTATCAGATGAAGGCGCTGATATAGCTACGCCAAAGCAAATTGTTAATAATTCATTTGGGGAATATGAAAATCTAATTAGCTCTTTACAGCTTTTTTCAGGTCTCTCAAGTGAAAACTTAAACTCTATTTTACGCTATGCTCAAATCAGAGAGTTTTATAAAGGCAAATTGCTTTTTTTAGAGGGTGAGCAAGCTAACCGCCTCTATATTATTCTTAAGGGCTGGGTAAAGATTTTTAAGGGCACTGCGGCAGGTGACGAAGCTATTCTTGAAATGCTTTCATCGGGTGATTCTATTATGGAATCTGCGGTATTTCTTAATAGCTCCTTCCCTGTTAGCGCTCAAGTGGCAGAAGATACTGTTTTACTTTCCATACCTGCCCCTATGTTAAGAGAGCAAATAAAAAATAATAATGAGTTTGCCCTAAATCTATTAGCCACCATGTCGCAGCACTCACAAGGGTTAATACGCCAAATTGAAGACGCACGTCTTAAGTCTGTTGATGAGCGCATTGGCTGGTTTTTACTCCGATTATTAATAGAGCAAGGCAACACATCACGAAATATCGAACTCCCTTACGATAAATCATTAATTGCTTCTTATTTGGATATGCAACGTGAAACTTTTTCACGCTCTCTAAAACGCTTAAAAGCTAAAAATTATAAAATAGAAAACAATACTATTATCATTCCGCATTCATTAGCTCTATTTAAATTTTGTGATTCTGACATAACACATATTTGCTCGCTTTTTGACACACCAAATTGTCCAAATTCGCATGAGTGATAATTAAAACCCACCATCACTTCAACAACTATCTGGCTAATAATTTGCATAAAAATTTATTGGTAACTATTTATTAACTATATTATCTGAAGTTAAACGTGGTTTGGGTAATTTGGTGGTTTATGTCAATGCTTGCCCAGACACGTCGTTCTTTTAGTTTTCAAGGTCGCTCCTTCTTAGCCTTTGTGCTTGCGCCAAGCGCTCCACTGCATGATTGGGTGCAAGAGCTTGAAGCATGGACAGCCAAGAGCCCAGACTTTTTTTCTAAAAAACCTGTTATTCTGGATCTTTCAGGAATTTCTCTCAATAAAGCCGATTTTACTGAATTTTTGATGTTATTGCGTACACGAAAATTTCGTTTACTCAGCATTGAGGGTGTTGATCCAGATTGGCTTGAGCCAGAACTTGAGCCTCTAGCTGATAGCAAACATAATAAAGATTTTCAAATAGCTCAAAGCGAGCTCGTAAAAAGCTCCCTAAGCGTTTTGCAAAATACCCCTGACATAAAAACTCTTATACTCAATAATCCAGTTCGATCAGGCCAATCAATTCACTTTCCCTCTGGTGATGTAACCATTATTGGCTCAGTCGCTTCAGGTGCTGAAATTATATCTGGAGGATCAATTCACATTTATGGAACATTGCGAGGAAGAGCATTTGCTGGATCGGCTGGTAATGAAAAAGCTCGTATTTTTTGCAACCGATTTGAGGCTGAACTTTTGGTAATTGGTGGAATTTATAAATCACCTGAAAATATTGATAAGGATTTTTACGGGAAACCAGTGCAGGCATGGCTTGAGGGGAAAATGATAAAATTGAAACAAATGGAATAGAGATATGGAGAAAAAAATGGCTAAAGTAGTAGTAGTAACTTCAGGAAAGGGAGGCGTTGGCAAAACAACATCAACAGCCGCTCTTGGGGCAGCTCTTGCACAAAATGGACAAAGTGTAGTTGTGGTTGATTTTGATATTGGTTTACGCAACCTTGATTTGATGATGGGAGCTGAGCGTAGAGTGATTTTTGATCTGATTAACGTCATTCAAGGTAGTGCCAACCTTTCTCAAGCGCTTATTCGCGATAAGCGACTTGAAAACCTATATTTATTGGCTGCCTCGCAAACTCGCGATAAGAACGCCTTAACTGAAAAGGGTGTATTACAGGTAATTAGTGAATTGCGTAAAAAGTTTGATTGGGTACTGTGTGATAGCCCTGCTGGCATTGAACGAGGAGCCGTGCTGGCAATGAAGCATGCCGACATTGCCATCATAATTGCCAATCCTGAAATTTCATCGGTTCGTGATTCAGATCGCATTATTGGTTTGTTAGACGCCAAAACAGAACGCGCAAAAAATGGGCAAGAAGTAGAAAAGCATCTTCTTATTACTCGCTTTGATAGTTCTCGTGCTGGCACTGGCGAAATGCTGGAGGTTGACGATATCTCAGATATTCTCTCAATTCCTCTACTTGGTGTTGTTCCAGAAAGTAAAGATATTTTAAGCGCATCAAACCTTGGTATTCCTGTTACGCTTTCCAATAAAAACAGCACATCTGCTCAAGCCTATAGCGATGCCGCAAAAAGACTTAACAAAGAGGATATCCCGATAATAATTCCTACTAAAAAAAGAAACTTTCTTGCTGGATGGTTTAGCGGGAGAGCCGCATGAATTTTTTTAAATTTTTTAAGCAAAACAAATCTGCGCCAATAGCACGTGAGAGATTACAAGTACTTCTTGCACACGAACGTATAAGTACTGGACGCTCTGAACTAGTATCAAGAATGCGACAAGATATTGTAGATGTAATTGCTCGTCATGTGGGTATAAAAACAGACGATGTACGTGTTAAAATTAATCATCGCAAAAGCGTTTTCACTCTCAAAATAGATATGGAAGTGCCAACAGCGCAAGATAGTTCATAATATAAAAAACTTAATTTCAATGCAAATAATGTTTGGAATTTATGCGTTGCAAACATTTCCTTAATCTCATTCTAAGGAGATCAATCTAGCCATTCTATATCTAAAACCCACCACCTGTTTTAAATCCACCGCTTTTGCGTGAGCCAGAAGATCCAGATCTACTCCCTCTGCTTGGTCGAGAACTGCCCCTCCTTGAGCGAGAAGGGCGAGAAAATTCACCACCTGACCGAGACGAAGACCCCCATGGAGAA
>JAJRPR010000147.1 GCA_024280655.1 Alphaproteobacteria bacterium
AGTGGGGCATTATGGTGATATTCACCTTTTTCAAAACTTTTGGCGATGCAAAAATATTTTTCTTTATCTGGCATTTCGCTTATTTGGATATTAGTTCTTGATGGCTGTAAAAATGCTGCATAAACATTCCAGCGAGGGCAAGCACCTGAATGACGAGGAATATGAATGCCTGATAGAGAAAAGCGTTTTGAAATATTGCCAGCAATATCCGTTCTTATTAAGTGTAGGGGAATTCCCTTCATATTTGGGCGTTGCAAACTTGTCATGCGGTGGCAGACCTGCTCAAAACTAGCGCCAAATTGAAGCGAAATTCTTTCAATGTCATAGCGATATTTTTTACACGCCAAATAAAAACTCTCGTAAGGCATGATGAGCGCAGCGGCACAATATGAAGCAAGAACATTGCGTGCTAAAGTTGGTGCTTCAAGTTCTGGTAGTGTGCTATTTTCTATTATATTATCTATTTCTGCTTTTGCGCTAAGTTGCCCAATATAATGTGCTAGAGTAAATTTTGCAGTTTCGGGAGGTAAAATATCAGATATCTCAAGCATAGTTTCATCATCTGTCAGCCTTTTGCTAATTCCTTGCTCAAGATTTGCTAAGCGCCACCGAATACCAAACACATTTAATAAATAACTAGTTAGTCCTTGCATGAAATTGTCAGAAGCAATGTCAACATCGTGGCGAACTCTCATGGCGGCCTGCTCAAGAGAAGCAAAATAGTTAGCATTTTCTTGTATGAAATCTGAAATAGCATCTGTTGCTTGGTGATAGGGGACTATTGCACTATTTTTTTCATTGGTAGAGGCAAGCTGGTTAGTTTTTACTTGGCTATATTTATCAAACAAGGAAAGAACGGCACGAGCGGCTACTGGGTTTGTGAGGGCAAGGTCTCGTATGTCTTGATTGGTGAGATCAGAATCAATGAAAAGATCATCACCAAAAATTTCCATTAAATCTCCAACTAATTGACTATCGTCGGTTTGAGCCAATTCACCAACCTCAACACCAAAGAAATTCGCTAGCTTAAATAATAAGGGCACTGTAATTTTGCGTCTATTATGCTCAATGAGATTTAGGTAAGATGCTGAAATGCTTAAGTTTTGCGCAAGATTTGCTTGTGAGATATTACGCCCTCTGCGCAATCTTCTTATTTTGCCACCTATTTGCGTAGCATTGGCATTATCCATTGTTTTTCCTTTACAAGCTTTACAAAAACACCATAAGGATTTTCATAAATTTACAGCTTTACATCGCAATATGTTGTTTATTGTTGCATTTTTTTCAAATTTGTCAAATCTTTACATTACGGCACGGTAATCACAAGATTATTTGTGGTTTTGTAAATAGTTTGTAAAATGGAGGAAAAAATGCAGACGCTATCAAATAATAAAATACAACAAAATGAATTAGGCGATACAATCACAATTATTGCACCTTCTGTAAAAGAAGCGATGATGCAGTTTAAGGTTAGGGGTCTTGATGTTTTGGGCTATGCAATCGCAGGTAAAATTGTGCGCCAAGAATTTTCTTTGGTTGGCGGCTTAAAAAGCGAGCCAATGTTTGATGGTAAGCCAATGTTCTCAGCCACTTGGGTGCGCAAAACATAAGATTTGGGTACGTAAAACATAAAACCATAATTTAAAAATTAGATGCTTGGAATTCTAATTAAGATACTTGGAATTCTAATTAAGGAGCTAAAATGCTTAAGCATAATGATGATAAAGAGAATAATAATCAAAATGGTAATCCGTTTGATGCGCCATTATGGGCGCCTGATAGATGGCAAAATATAAAGAGAAATTATAGCATTGATGATGTCAGGAAACTATCTGGTTCTTTGCCAATTCGCTATAGTTTGGCAGAAAATGGCGCAAGAAAACTCTGGAAAGTGCTACATAGTGAAGAATTTGTCCCAACACTTGGCACTTTTACTGGCAACCAAGCAGTGCAACAGATAAAGGCTGGTCTTAAGGCGATATATCTTTCTGGTTGGCAAGTGGCAGCGGATGCCAATACTAGCGGAAATATGTATCCCGACCAAAGCCTTTACCCAGTTGATAGTGTGCCATCTGTTGTTAAGCGTATAAATAAGGCGCTTCAGCGTGCTGATCAAATTCAGACTATGGAGCAGTTTGAGGGTAAGGAAACTACCGAATATGATTTTTTTGCGCCGATAATTGCCGATGCGGAGGCTGGCTTTGGCGGTGCGCTTAATGTGTTTGAATTGATGAAAGCAATGATTGAGGCAGGTGCTGCGGCGGTGCATTTTGAAGATCAGTTGGCATCTGAAAAGAAATGCGGTCATTTGGGCGGCAAAGTGCTTGTACCTACTCGCACCTTTATTAAAGCGCTAAATTCAGCTCGCTTAGCGGCTGATACAATGAATGTACCAACTCTTATAATGGCTCGAACAGATGCTGAGGCTGCTCGTTTAATAACTTCTGATATTGATGAATATGATGCGCCTCTTATTACGGGTGAGCGCACAGAAGAGGGTTTTTATAAGTTAAAGGGTGGTTTTGAATGTGCTATTGCTCGTGGATTAGCTTATGCCCCTTATGCTGATTTAATTTGGTGTGAAACTTCAACGCCAAATCTTGATGATGCCAAAAGATTTGCAGAAGCGATTAAGGATAAATATCCAGATCAAATGCTAGCTTATAATTGCTCACCTTCGTTTAATTGGGCGAAATATATGGATGAAAATGATATGGCAAAATTCCAACGTGAACTTGGAGAGATGGGCTATAAATATCAATTTATTACGTTAGCTGGTTTTCATAACCTCTCGCTTAGCACATTTAATCTGGCTCGCAATTATGCAAAAGATGGCATGAAGGCATATTCTCAATTACAACAAGCAGAATTTGCAGCTGAGAAAGATGGCTTTAGCGCTACACGCCATCAAAGAGAAGTTGGTACGAGCTATTTTGATGCTGTTAGTATGGCGGTTTCGCAAGGACAATCTGCAACCACTGCAATGGCTAATTCGACTGAAAATGCGCAATTTTAAGAGAGAGGATAATTGCTATTTTGTGTGAAGCGTGAGTTGTTTTAAGATAGTGGAATATTATTATCGCCTTTTTGCTCTTGATAGATTTTTGATAAATCATCATAAAGTTTGCTGATAGTTTCTATTCTATCAGCAAATTTTTCTTTATGATCTTTGCTTAAGCGCTCTTTCATTTGTGTGATAGAATATGCCGTGAAAAATTCGTTTTCCCTATTATAAAGCTCTTTTTGTGGTCTATCCTTATTGCCATATACTTGCTTTAAGATATTTATATCGTGCGGAATGGCAAAATTATCTCTTGTTTGCTGATAGCTAAATAGATAATAAAAATTATCATATCCTGCCCATGTAATGGCAGAAAGACATAATGAACAAGGCTCATGAGTTGCTAAGAAAATGCAATCTTTTGGGTCGGGCAATTCTTTATGATCTCGTTCATAAAGTTTTTTTATGGCGTGCATTTCTCCATGCCAAAGAGGGTTTTCTATTTCATTATTAGTTTCGGCAATAACTAAAGAGAGATCCTTTTTTAGCAAAATAGCTGCGCCAAAAATCTTGTTGCCCTTTTTAACTTCTTTTGTTGTAAGGGGCACAATATCATGTTCAATAATATCTAATAATCTAGTGGCTAAATCTTGTTTCATAATTCAACTCTATAGGGTTTTTCAAAATTATAAAGCTCAAGATGATTCTCTTCGCCCTCTCTATCAACAACTAAAAAGTCGGTTTGTTTTTCAAGCGCTACTAATGCGCCATGCCAAATATTTCTATGATAATTTACGCCCTGTCCTTCACTAGCTAAAAATGCAGTTAGCTTAGTTGGCACTCCATCTTTATCTTGTGCCACAATGATTAAAAATTTTGATGGAGTGAGCGGCATAAAACTTTGACTGCCATAGGGGTGGCGTTCCATAAAATCTAGCGAATAGGGTAAATCAAAAGGGCTAGCACGAAATATTGAAATAGCAGTTCTGGCATTATTTCCTTTTATTTGAACTTTAGCTAAATCATGAAAGCGTTTAGTTGTGCCATTATTTATTGCTATAAAATCTGAATGTTTATCTATTTCAATAACCTCCCCATAAGGGGCAAAAGCTTGTTGAGAAAGTGATTCTATTTTAATGTTTTTCATCTTATTTTTCATATAGTTAAAGCTGGATGTCGATTTACATCTTTATATAGTAAATAGCGAAATTGCGTTGAGCCAGTTGCAATGCACGCCTGCGGGCAAAAGGCACGTAGCCACATATAATCACCCGGTTCAACATCTATCCAATCTTCATTTAGGCGATATTTTGCGTTGCCCTGAAGTACAAAAAGCCCATGTTCCATAACATGAGTTTCGGCAAAGGGGATTTGCGCTTCTGGCTCAAGAGAAACAATATTAACATGGCAATCATGACTGATATCATTTGGATCAACGAAGCGTTTTGTTGTCCATTTGTTGTTGGTATTGGGCATGGCTATCGGGGCGATATCTTGCTCGTTTGTTACAAAAGATTTTGGAGTTTTTAGGCCTTTTATTTTTTGATATTTTTTCCTAATCCAGTGAAAACTTACATTTTCATTGCTATTATTTTTTACGCTCCATTGGCTTTTAGGTGTAATATAGGCATAACCACCCTCTAACATCTTATGAGTTTTTCCCTCAAGAATAAGTGTAAGTTCACCAGAAGTTACAAATAAAATTCCTTGTGCTTTTTTATCTGGTTCAGGATTATCTGATCCGCCATTTGGCGCAATTTCCATAATATATTGGCTAAAAGTTTCAGCAAATCCAGATAGGGGGCGAGCTAGGATCCAAGCTCTAGTTTTTTGCCAAAATGGAAATTGCGAGGTTACAATGTCTGACATAACACTTTGAGGGATAAGCACATATGCCTCATTAAAAACGGCCTTGTCATTGGCAATTCTATCTTGCGGATAAAGACCGCCATTTGGGGTAAAATATTTACTCATTATTTTAATATCTCATTTAATCGCAACTGCGCAATGCGCTCAACTTGTTTGCAAGCACTTGCAAACTCTTGTTCTATATTATTTTCTAATCGTTCTTCAAAATTTTGCAAAATGCTTTTTTTGTCATAATCTTTAACCGCAATGATAAAGGGAAAGCCAAACTTTTCTGTGTAGGCAGTATTGAGCGCCATAAATTTTTCAAGCTCTTGTTCGCTTAAATTATCAAGCCCTGCGCTTGCTTGCTCCTTTGTGCTGTGTTTTGTTAGTTTGTTAGCAAGTGCTAATTTGCCTGCTAGGTCTGGGTGCGCTCTTAAAACCTCTAACCTTTCTTCTTCACTTGCTAGGCGAAATTGCATTCTTAAAGCAAAGCCAAGCCCAAGCGCATTATCATGGGCTGGTGCAAGTTCGCCTTCATAAGTTCGCTCAGCCACCCATTCAGAACTTTCATAAATGCCACCAAACAGGCTTAAAAAATCATCTTTCGCTAGTTTTGATGGTTTGATATTTAGCCTTTCAAAAGGGTGATGTTCAATCCAATGCTCGGCAATATCAATGCGTTTAGCAATCCAAACTTTGTCATGGCTTTTGATATATTTGATAAAT
>JAJRPR010000148.1 GCA_024280655.1 Alphaproteobacteria bacterium
GCACTTGAAGCCGAAAAATTCCTTGATGAGCAAGAAACATAATATTAGCTCGTCTAAACTAAGGACAATTAAATGCTCGACTGGGACAAATTAAGAATTTTTCATGCAGCTGGCGAAGCTGGCTCGTTTACCCATGCCGCAGAAAAATTAGGCATGAGCCAGCCTGCAGTTTCAAGACAGATTTCTGCACTTGAGGATGACTTAAAACTCAAATTATTTATTCGCCATGCTAGAGGGCTGGTATTAACCGAAGTTGGTGAACAGCTTTTTCGTACCGCTCAACAAATGTCTTGGGAATTGGCACAAGTTGAGGAGCAAATGAGTGAAAGCCATGCAGTTCCTGCGGGGCCATTGCTTGTTACAACGACAGTTGGGTTAGGAGCAACTTGGCTAGCGCCAAGAATTAATGAATTTCTCTCACTTTATCCAACCATTCAACTAGAGATAAAATTACAAGATGCCGAACTTGATTTAGCAATGCGTGAAGCAGATATTGCTATTCGTTTGCACCGCCCAACTCAATCAGAAATGATCCAAAGAAAATTATTCACGGTGCATTTTCATATTTATGCGTCAAAGTCTTATTTGGCAAAGAATGGACAACCAGATAATCTCGAACAATTAGATAAACATCGCATAATCACTTTTGGAGATCCTGCGCCTGCTTTTCTTGGCAATATAAATTATCTTGAGAAATTAGGCAGGAAGGATAGTAGTCCTCGACCTGCTGCTCTTAAGGTAAATTCTATCTATGGCATGTTGCAAGCTGTTCGTGCTGGCATTGGTATTGCTATGTTGCCAGATTATGCCACTCGAGGAGAACCAGAATTGGCACGTATTTTGGGCGAAGTGGAATTACCAGAATTTGAAACATTTTTCGTCTATCCTCCGACATTAAAAAACTCCAAACGTGTTGCAGTATTTAGAGATTTTTTAGTCAAAAAATCCCGCCAGTGGTCTTATTAGTAACCCTTAAGAGCTATGCGTTTTTTGCATAGCTACTATGCGCTAATACTGATTGCCAAATCAAAAATCTATCCCTATCTATTGTTTAACGATGTGGTCGGCTCCCTCCTCCTCCCTTGCCGCCCATTGTTCCCTCCTTACAAAGATTTATTCTTTGTTACTTTAAGCCCTACTCCTAGAGTGGGGCTTTTTTTTATGCAAATAGCTATTCACTTTTTGCATGGCAACTATGTTCAAAACCATATTGCTGAATATAAAAATATATAGCATAAAGTATTTATTATTTAGTTCGGCTCTTCCCTCCTCCTCCCTTAGAGCCAACTAAATTTCAAGGTTTTGGTCGTTCCTCCCTCCTACGACAAACCAAATTAAAAAAGCTCCATCTCTTTTAGAGACGGAGCTTTTTTTGAGCAAATAAGGTTCTAAGTATATAGAGATTGATCTTTAATGCCTGAATATAGATGCGCAACTTCTTCGCCATAGCCATTAAATAACATGGTTGGCACTCGCTCGCCCGTATGCAAAATTCTTTCTGTAGCTTGGCTCCAGCGCCTATGCGGTACTTCTGGGTTCACATTAGCCCAAAAACCATATTCACTATTATTACCCTGAATAGAAATTTCTTCCCAAAAGCCAATCGGGCGTTCTTTAACTAGCGAAAACCTGACAATAGATTTTAATGACTTAAAGCCGTATTTCCAAGGAACGTGTAATCTTATTGGCGCTCCCATTTGATTGGCAACTTGCTTGCCATAAGCGCCAACTACTAAAAATGCCAAATCATTATATGCTTCTGCCATTGTTAGTCCTTCAACATATGGCCACGGATACCAAGATTGCTGGCGAATACCGCTCGCCATATCTCTATCTGAAAAAGTTTCCATTCTAAGAAATTTTGCATCTGAAAGTGGTTCAACTAAATCTAGTAATTTACTGATAGGAAAGCCAATCCAAGGTACTGTCATAGACCAAGCCTCAACACAACGAAGGCGATAGAGACGCTCCTCTAAGTCCATCTTAGCGATTAAATCATCAACATCAATGGTTAAAGGCTTTTGCACCAAGCCATCAATCACTACTTGCCAGGCACGTGGTTTTAGTTGTTTTTGTGCAGCCTTTGAAATCTTCTTATGTGAGCCATATTCATAAAAATTATTATATTTGAGGTTTTCCTCTTCTGGGGTCATTTCTCTATTAATTTTATATTTCTCGTTACGAATAGCGGCTAATTGCAAGCGTTCTTGTTGTGCCAAAGCCCCATGCGCCATGCCAATGAATGGCGTTGCTAGGGTTGTTGCAGCTATGTTTTTTAATAATGAGCGCCTATTCATATAAATATTTTCAGGCGTTGCATCACGTTCTGCTATTTGCCATGATTTTTTGATTTTAATAAGCATATAGATCTCCAACTATTGAGTGCTTAGTGTCCTCATAATAATTAGTATAGCAAAGCACTTTTAATCACTAATTTGTGAATTAGCTTAAATCGGCACAAAACTGTTCAAGAATCACCATTGCAATTTCGAGTTGCTCGCTTGAAGCGGCGTAAGAAATTCGAATATGTCCTGCCATACCAAAAGCGCTACCATGTACCAAAGCAACGCCTTCTTCCTCTAATAATGCCATCACAAAATCCTCATCAGTTTTAAGTAGCTTACCGTTTTTAGTGGTTTTGCCAAGTAAGGTTTTTATTGAGGGAAAAACATAAAAAGCACCATTTGGAACTAAGCAATCAACGCCTTCAATTTCATTCAGATGGCTAACCAGTAAATCTCGCCTTTGCTGAAATATCTCACGCCATTCATCTAAAAAATCCTGATTGCCATTTAGTGCCTCAAGCGCTGCCCATTGTGCTATTGAGCAAGTGGCCGAAGTTGATTGCCCTTGTAATTTCTCCATTTGCTTTATTAGAGAAGATGGCGCTGTGCAATAGCCTATTCGCCACCCCGTCATAGCATGAGATTTTGAAAGGCCATTCATGGTCAGCGTGCGTTTTGCTAATTCTGGTGCAACTTGCGCCATAGTTGCAAACTCAACCCCTTCATAGATTAATTGCTCATATATATCATCACTCAACACCCAAACATCAGGATATTTCTTTAGAACCTTTGCAAGCGCAATCAGCTCATCTTTAGAATAAACAGCTCCACTTGGATTAGAGGGGGAATTTAACATTAGCCATTTGGTTTTAGGACTAATTGCCGCCTCTAACGCTTCTGGAGTAATCTTAAAGCCACTGGCAATATCTGACTTAACAAATATTGGCGTTGCATTACAAAAGCGCACAACTTCTGGATAACTAACCCAAAAAGGCGTTGGTATTATTACCTCATCGCCCTCATTTAGCGTTGCGACAAGCGCATTAAAAATTATCTGCTTACCACCAGTTGCCACGAAACAATTATCAGGGCTAACATCAAGTCCATTATCTCTTTTGAATTTTGCTGCCACTGCTTCTCGAAGTTCAATTATGCCACCAACATTAGTATATTTCGTTTTACCATTTTCAATGGCCTGAAAAGCGGCTTGTTTAATATATTGTGGTGTATCAAAATCAGGCTCTCCAGCACTGAGGGAAATAATCTTATGTCCTTGATTTCTTAAAGCTCGGGCTTTTGGTGAAATCTTAATGGTAGCTGATGGCTGCATACGCTTTAATGCGGTTGATATAAAATCCATAGTTAAAATTCCTTGCCACAATATTGCCTAAAAGAAGGCTCTGTTGCCTAAAAGAAGTCTTGCTATTTCCTCTATTAGCACAAACTATTACCCTATTGATGTTGAATATTAATCATTATCAACAATCAATTTTGTAAGATATAATGTCAAACCCTACTAAAATAAGCCAGAAAAGACTTCGCAACTTAGCAATTATTTTGCTTGTTGCGCTAAGTGTTATTATTGTAATTTCTCCAAGTCAAATTACAGATAATCCCATGCTACACATAGCGCAAACTTACTAAATCTGGCTTGTTTTAGCTCTTCCTAGTATTTCTACTTAGTTTCGAAAATTCAAATATTTGCTCTTTTTAGCAAATTGTGGCAAACTATCCAGTAAAGGGAAGAATAACAAAGGGGAGCATAAAATGAGTGTAAAAAATATTCTAAATGAAAAAGGTAATTTGGTTTATACTGTTCTTATAGATCAGAAAATCAATGATGCTATAGAAGTGCTAAATAGCCACAATATTGGCGTGGTGGTAGTTGTTGATAAAGATAACAGAATTAAGGGCATTTTATCGGAGCGTGATATTATTCGAAAAATGGAAGATCATTCGGCTTCAATCTATGTAGCGCCTGTAAAATCTTGCATGACTGCAGATCCTCTTACTTGCACCAAAGACGCAACTATTGATGAAGTCATGAACATCATGACCAAATATAAGATCCGCCACCTACCAGTGATTGAAGAAAATCGTTTGGCTGGATTAATATCTATTGGTGATATTGTTAAAAGAAAAATCGAAATAACTGAGCAAGAAGCTAGCGCACTTCGTGATTATATTGCGGGTTAGATTAAGATTTATGTCCATCATGATTTATCATAATGTCTAAATCTTTGGCATGATCTTCATTTGTATATTTGCTTTCAATTTGAATAGTTGCAAAATAAAATCCAAATTTACTTTTCAATAAATCATGCGCCTTTTCGAGCAATTGCTGATTGTCTTGTTCTTCTTTTACCAAAAGATGTGCCGAAAAAACATTTTTTCCAGACGTTAGTGTCCAAGCATGAATATGATGCACATCAACAACTTGCTCTAATTTTTTCAAATCAGATGTTACTTCATCAATATCAATATCTTTTGGTGAGCCTTCCATTAAAATATATATAGCCTCTTTCATTATGCCCCAAGAAGCATAAAGCAACACCAAGCCAAACGCCATGCCAAGAATTGGATCTATAAGCAAGAAGCCAGTAAACTTAATAACTAAAGCCGCAATGATAATTAGAACCGATCCGATGAATGTCTGCATAACATGCCAAAAAGCGCCCTTCATATTGAGGTCGTCTTTTGATTTTCCATAAAGCAAATATAGCGCAATAAATTCAGTAAATAACCCACCAGCCGCCGCCCATAACATAGGAGTTGTCGGCAAATCGAGCGGGCTATTTAGGCGAATTGCCCCCATAACAAGCACCACAAGCGCCATAACAAGTAAAAAACCACCATTAAGAAGCGCACCAACAATCTCTGCTCGCCGACTTCCAAATGTGCGTGATTTATCCGCAGGACGGATGGCAATGCGTGCAGCAACAAAAGCTAAAACAACACCGCCAACCGCTGAAAAAGTATGAAAAGCATCAGAAATAACTGCGATCGAGCCAGTGTAAATGCCAATAGCTAACTCAATGACAAAGTAAATCCCCGTAAGCCAGCCAGAAATAGCCAGCGCACGTGAATTTTCTTTATTTAGCTTTGGCATTTCATGCCCTGAATGATCAGACATTTCTTTACTCCTATCCTAACTCCTTTGAATACTTACCTGTTTTAAGGGCAAAAACAACCAATAATACTCATTTTTGATAGAAAAACTATCAGCCATGCGCTTCCATGATTTTTCTTATATTGTCTGGAACATCATCATCTGAGAAAGTATCTTGTATTTCTGCTGAATGAAGAAAAGCAATAATATCAGCCAATTCATCACCTGAGAACATAATTTGTCCACCCAACTCATCTTCTTGCAATGTTGTCATTATCGCAGCCATGTTTAACATTTTTGCAGTTAAATCAAATGGATTCATTTTTGCATCCATATCATTAATATCAAAAGCAGTTGCTTCATCTGAGCCAACTCCATTTACTGCATGACAGACAACGCAACCCTTTGAAGCGAATAAAGCCTTGCCTCGAACAGGATCCATTCTTGGAATAACCATACCACCTGAAAGGTCTATCGCCCCCTCAGCTGTTAATTTTTCCTGTGGAGTAATCGGACTTACATCTTCATTATTGAGCATGTTCATCTCTTGAGAAGGGCTTTCTTTTTCCTTGTGATCACCAACTGGATCTGCAAGCACATAAGTTGCAAAACCTAAACCAAGCACAGCTAAAGCAATTGGCATTGTCTTCAATATTTTATTCATATCATATCCCACTTTTAATTTGCCAACCTTTAAGTTGACGGTTGAACAGCTGCGGATTTATTTTTTTTAGCAGCTGAATTTTTTTGCGAAGCTCGTTTTACTCTCCAAGTTTTCAAAAAAGCTAAGAATTGTAGCAATAGAACTATTGATACAAGAACAAGGAATGGCACTTGCGCCCAGTTTGGCTCAGGTGTTGCTTTATGAAAATCAAGAAAGTGCATAAACAGAAAATACGCCGTGTGCACAACTATCAACATCCAAAGCACATACGAGCTTTGTTGTAAGAACTTCCAAACCGTTCCAGATAGAAATCTTTGACTAACATTATTAGAGCTAATCGCTAAAACTATGCCATAGAATAAGGCAATAATACCGATAGCATTCGCCAAACCAAAGCCATGTTGCAACATTACATACATGCCTTCTGGGTGCAATTCAAAGCCAAACAAGCGCATGAAATCCCAATTAACCCAGCCAACAAGAATAATAGCAGTATGAATAATTGCTAATATAACACCATAAATACCTAATTCACGGCGCCAACCAGTAATATTAATTGGGAATTTAACTAGGCGAGATAAAGGGCCAACAGCCATTGAAATAGCAATTAGAATAAAACTCATATCACCAATAGCACGATTCCATCTATGCATTTCTGACCATTGCGCCCGTGATTCAAGCAATAGGTAAGTGCCAACCACAGAAATAATTAGCACCAATAGATGCCGGCTTTTCCATCCAAAATTAAACTTCTTTTTGGCTTTGATAGTTTTTTCCATTTAACTTACTTCTCTCTAGTTTTTAACATTAATCATTATATTCATTTTTAATATTGATATAGGTCACATTGATATAAATCACCGCCCCAAATAAAAGGGGCGATGATATTATAAATCTAGTTCTTTATTTGCACCATCTGGTGCGCTCTAGCACCAACTTCGATTTCGCCAACAGGTTCAAGTGTTTCTTTATCAACAGCCCAAACTTTAGGGTCGTCAGCGCTTGAAATATATAATTCATTAGTGCCGATAATATTAGTTAAATGATAAGGGCTTGGCGCAAGAGTTTTTTGCTTTTTCTCACCAGTTTCAACATTAATGGCAACTAGCAAATCAGCATCTCTAACCGCAACAAATAAGGTCTTTCCATCTTCTAAAAGACCTAACCCATGTGGATTATCGCCTACATCAATAGTTCTTGAAACAGTTGCCTCAGGCAAAGAAATAAACGATGTGCTTGCACTGCCCGCATTATTTACAAATAATGACTTACCATCTTTTGAGAGAACAATATGTTCTGGGCTTTCACCAACAATAACATTGCGCTCTACAATCCAATTATTAGTATCAACAATCGAAACTGTATTATTGCCAGCATTGCTTACATAAAGCTTTTCGCCATTAGGGCTGAAAACCGCATAATTGGGCATGTCACCAGTGGCAAAATTTGCACTAAGCTCATAAGTATTTAAATTAATTATTGAAACAGTACCAGCCATTGTATGGGTTACAACTGCATAATTACCATCGTTAGATATAGCTACATGATGAACCGATCCGGGAACATCAATTTGGCGAATGATTTTATTATCTGCTGTGCTGATAATTGAAACCGTACTTACCATATCGCCCATATCTACTTTTGGTGCAGATGCGCCCGATTGGCCGGGATGATGGATTGCATGATCAATTTCACTTACCCCTTCAGGTCTTGCAGGAGCATCTTCTCCCATTTCTCTTTCTTCAAAACTTGCGGCGACTAAAAACTTGCCATCAGGAGTGCCAGCAAGGCCATGAACTGATGCTAAATCATCAATTTTCCCAACTATTTCCCCACTATCATTTTCTACTATTAATATATTATTTTCGCTGCCCATAGGAATATATATAAGGCTGTCAGCCAGTGAAGAGGCGCTTGAGGCAATGAGCAATGCACTAGCACAAATACCACTTATAATTGACTTTTTAATTTTGATCATTTTGTAGCTTTCATTTAATTAATAATATTGAGGGATTTGAGAATCCTCCAATACACTATTATTGCTTCCACTTAATGGAAGCTCACTACAATTCTTCGTGATGTTAGTCCAAATGTTCATTTCTTATATATTCAGCTTCATCATACACCGCAACCGCCGCCACCTTGCGGTTCTTTTTCAACCAAATTATTGTCAGAAAGCCACTTTTTCACTCTGCTCCAGCCAAAGCCTGAAGAATATTGATCACTAACAATAGTTCTGGCATCAATGGCGGCAAAATCTTGCCCCTCAACTACTTTGAAATAGGTTGCTAAATCAGCATATTCACGAGGGAACCAAAAAGCATTGAAATATTTTGCCGCTTCAAACATTTCATCAACACTCGCATCACTTGCGGCTAGTAGTTGTAACATGCCTAATAAAGCCATGCCGTGATTGCAATCTGGAAAAGCGGTTGAGTTGCCACAACATGGACGATAGGCATTGCTAGCGACTTCAAGCACACGTGCTTGTTGCTCGCTTGTTAAAACAATAATTTCTGAATTAGAGAAAATCTCCATTACCGGTTTTGTAGCAATAGTCCAACCACCAGTTGAAGCGAAGGTGTCTATTTCATCTTCTCCATATTTTGTAATTTCGCCCTCATCAAGAATTGGGTTTTTATTTGCTAGCCCAAACGCCCAAAAGAAGTTCAAAAGAAAATATGAATTTTCACGATTAATAGTAATATTTTCGTCCAGCTCACCATCAAAAATCTTTAGCTGATCTGGCGTAAGGGGCGCACCAGCTCTATCATAAATCATTTTGAACAATTCAAAATCAATCACCCCATCATCAATTAATCTTTTGCCAATCTGCCCAAATTTAGCATTTATGGTGAAGCCTTTTTCAGGGTTTATCTGCTCTAAAAGCACTGAAAGGCTCAAATCATCATCTAATGCCGAACTCAACTGATTATTACTTACCCCTACTGGTGAAGCTGCGCCCGCTGAATTACTAATTTGCGAAATAGAGAATTTATATTGAGAGGGAAGTTTTGGTAGAGCAAAAACTATAGCTATAAACAGCGCAATAATCACTACCGCAATTAATAATGAGCGCCAGCGCTTTGTTGAGCAAAGCCCTAACACTGATTTAGCAGAACCACGAATGGAGTATAAAAGCAATAAAATGGCTAGTGCTTTAATTTCTAAACCTTGAAAAGGGAAAGCCGCTAATGAGCCTGCAATGCCAAATAAAGGCAATAACCAAGCGCCACAAACAGGACAGCCACTAGCGATAGCCCCAAAGCCAGCACCAAAAAACCCACCACCAGCAGCACTACCTGCCCCATGCATTTTTTGTCTAAGGACAAAAATCAACATAGACATAGCAATACCAAATAATATGGCAATCAGAACACTAAAAACTATTGATAGCCAAATATATATTGGGGCATTTTGTGAGAAGAAAATTATAAAAGTCGTAGATTGAGTGAAAATCACATAATCTAGTGCTAAGAAATTAACCGCAAGACTTAAAGCAAGAATGATAAATACAAAATCTGAATAGACTTTCTTCATTCCAGAAAATATCATTTATCAAACCCTATCTATCGCAAAAAAACCAAACTAACCAAATTACATCACATGTTCTTCTGTTGCGATACCGTTTGCGACTTGCAACTCACGTACATAGCGTATAATTTTCTCAACATCTTTTCTATTTACTGTGGTGATTGCTGGCATATTGCCAAACGGCCAGTGATGCGAAATAACGCCAAATTGTGCGGCTCGATAAAACGCTTCATCAGCATGATGACCCGGATTATAAGTACTAAGCATAAAAGAAGGACCAACATCTGTTCCCCCTGTATCAACTCCGTGACATGCAGCGCAACTTTCATCAAACAAGATTTTACCCTGTTCAGCTTTTTCAGATAATTCTGGCACTTTAACCGAAACTATTTGTGCTGAAGCGGTAGGGTTTGAACCATCATTATTCTTAAACATTACATAAACACCAGCTAGTAAAAACACACCTATAAAAATTGGTGCTATTTTGCCTTTTAATTTTTCTAACATTATACACTCACCCTTGTTTTTTTATTTTTACAAATCATGTGTCAAAGATAGAGCTTACAGTCACTATATTGTCAATATATTAAAGCGTTCACAAAGTCGTGAGGTAAGGACTAACTCAGCACTAACATTACAAAAATTTCATTATTGCGTCATGCTGCAGCAAGCTAACTTCATTTATATTCATTTTAGGTTTTAGGAAAACCATTCTAAAATCTTTATAACCTCCAAATGATAAGGATTATTTTAATGACTAAAGATCTCCCCTAATAATCAGTGCAGCCATTGTTGGCGCACTTTCACTTGTTGCTTTTTCACCTGCAGCTTACGCTTTTGGCAACTCTAGTGGACAAAATGCACAAGAACAAGGCAAGCAAATGCAGCAAATGTTTAACCAGATGCACAAGCGAGCGCACGCTCAAGAACAAAGCAAGCGTGGCAAACGTGGTGGCGCAGGTTTTCTCGGTGTGGTTTGCAACGATAAAGCTCCTGAAAAGCTAGAAACTCGCTTTGATAGAATTGGCAAAGCACTTGATCTTTCAAGCGAGCAAGAAGCGCTGTTAGATGATTTAAAAATGGCTTCACTAACTGCACAAACAGATTTCCTTGATGTTTGCGTTAAACCAGAGCGTGGCGAAAAACTTGGATTAGTTGAAAAAATTAAAGCCAAAAACATCAATATGACGGCTATTGTTGAAGCTTCAAATAGTACCTTACCTCAACTTGAGGCCTTTATAAACTCTCTTAGCGATGAGCAAAAAGCTAAGATGAAAAAAGGTAAAGGCAAACGTGGTGGGCCAAATATGGGCGCTGCAAATAATAACTAACC
>JAJRPR010000149.1 GCA_024280655.1 Alphaproteobacteria bacterium
AAAGGGTGGGGTTGGTAAAACAACAACGACAATAAATCTTGCAACTGCTTTGGCGGCAGTTGGTGAAAACGTGTTGATTATTGATCTTGATCCGCAAGGTAACGCTTCAACTGGGCTTGGTATTGCTAGGCAGGGTCGAGAGATTTCTTCGCTTTATGTATTGCTCAATGAAGCAAGTTTGGCTGACGCTTTGATAATGAGTGATGTACCGCAAGTGGGGCTTATACCTTCAGTTACTGATCTTTCGGGGCTTGAAATGAGTCTTGCAAATGAGGCGGATAGGGTGTTTCGCTTGCGTGATGCGCTTAATAATGCGCCTGGTCTTTTAATAGATGGCAAGCCTGTTACTTATGTTTTAATAGATTGCCCGCCTTCGCTTAATCTACTGACTATTAATGCACTAGCTGCGGCGGACGCTGTTCTTGTGCCGTTACAATGTGAGTTTTTTGCGCTTGAGGGATTGAGCCAATTATTGCAAACAATAGAGCAAATTCGAACGGCGCTAAACCCTTCTCTTTATATTCAGGGCATTGTGGTGACGATGTTTGATGGTAGAAATAATTTAAGCTCACAAGTATTAAATGATGTCCGTCAAGAATTGGGTGAATTGGTTTATGAAACGGTTATTCCACGCAATGTTAGATTGTCAGAAGCGCCATCATTTGGAAAGCCGGCGCTTTTATATGATTTACAATGCGCTGGCTCACAAGCATATTTAAGATTAGCAACTGAAGTTATTAGGCGTGAAAGACAGCTAAGCGCTGCATAAATAGATATTGGATAGATAATGAACGATAAATCAGCAAGATTAGGGCGAGGCCTTGCGGCTTTAATTGGCGATATTGCGCCAGTTGAAACGGTAAAAAGCGAGGAAAGTTCAGGGGTAAGGCAAATTGGCGTTGAGCAAATAATTGCCAACCGTGCGAACCCTCGCCGCAAATTTGATGATGCGCAACTTGAAGATCTAACCGCTTCAATTAAAGAAAAGGGCGTGATGCAGCCAATTTTGGTGCGTCAGAGCGAAGAAAATAGTGAGGTTTATGAATTAATCGCAGGCGAGCGGCGCTGGCGTGCGGCGCAACGAGCAGGGCTTAGCCATGTGCCAATCATTGTGCGTCAAGTTGATGATAAAGAAGCGCTTGAATTAGCTATCATTGAGAATGTGCAACGTGAAGACTTAAATTCAATAGAAGAATCAATGGGTTACGAGCAGTTAATTGAACAGTTCAGCTATACGCAAGCCGATTTAGCTAAAGTAATAGGCAAAAGCCGATCACACGTTGCTAATACTTTACGGTTGATGAAACTGCCTGAGCAAGTTCAAGACATGATTTCTAATGGTGATTTAACCGCCGGTCATGCCCGAACGTTAATTACTTCTAATCAGCCATTAAAATTAGCTAAAAAAATAATAACTAACGGTCTTTCAGTGCGTCAAGCAGAGGCTTTGCACCAAAAGGAGGGCGAGGTAGTTGTACGTAAAGCCAAGCAAGGCTCACAAAAAGACGCAAATACTATAGCACTAGAAAAACGCCTCTCCGATGCGCTAGGCTTTGAGATTTTTATTGATGATAAGGGCAATAAAGGCAGGGTTAGCATCAATTATAAATCCCTTGAGCAACTTGATGATATTGTTGCTCGGTTGTTACGGCAGTGACACTAGTGTCTATGTGTTTGTTGGGTTGGTGTGCGTAGTTCTTTAGTTGTGAATGCAATGAAGCATTTCCCCCTTGTTGCTTAAGACCCTTCGGCTTCGCTCAGGGTGACATTGAGGACTGAGTGATACACCAAATGTCATGTTGAGCGAAGCCGAAACATCTTATTTAGTTGCCAAAGACCCTTCACCTATCGTTCAGGACGATATTTTTAGTCCTGATCCTTGCCCTTCAAGATTTTAGGTGCGTACTCATAATAAAACTCATTGGTTTCTTTCCTTCTCTTCCCAGCGAAGTATATTTGCGCATTTCCATGTTTTTGAGTTGGCTGGTTGCACCCAAATATCCATCCACGCATTTCTGTTGGTGTTATTGGCAACATGCCGTGCCCATTGGGCTGGTGTATATTCTTTGCCATTGTAAATGATTTTGCTATGTATAATTTCGGCAAAATGATTTTGCCCTTTATAAGTTATTTTGAGTTTCGATCCATTTTGTAAGAGGATAGTTTGCCATAAATAACCTTTCTCTGGATTTCCATATTTTCTAAGCTCGCTGTTTTCATGTAGCTCGGCATATTCTTCAGCATATTCTTTGCTCCAAACAACATCGTCTCCTTCCGTTCGCTCAAGGAAATTAAAAAGTTGATTTTCAATATACTGAGTTACATCCCAATTTCTACGCGTTCTAAGAACAAGCTCATTATGAAGTTCCGCGTCGATTAGTACCGCAATTTTTGACATTAATTTATCCTATTCTGCTACGATAGGAAAATAGTAGCAAAATAGTAAGTAAATGTCAAGTTAAATTTTTTGGGTATGCAATCATACCGCCAGGTTGAAATTTGCGCCCTGATACTGCCCCCTCAACCCCTCCGTTGAAAATCGCAATTCATTTGCGTTATTTAATCTTATTTTAGGTAGAGGGTTTTTGTTGCTATAGCATAGAGAGCAACACTAAAAAATACGTATCTGTAAGGCATATTGGATGCTGAATTTTTTCCCCTCCCCCTTGCGGGGAGGGGTTAGGGGTGGGGGTTTAAGCATAAAGAGCGGTGGGGGTTTAAGTATAAGAGAGTGGTTTAGTGTTGTGTTATGTGAGTAATAATTTTTATGATTTACTGTCGAAATATGTTTGATTTTTGAGCCTGACCCCCACCCCAGCCCTCCCCGCAAGGGGGAGGGGGAAGAAAGGGAAGCCTCTTATATTCTCGAAGGGCAGTTGTATATCAATACCTAGCCGCCGCTATAGAAATTGCCATAAGAGCTCGTTTGGTAATTGTTTTGGAAAGTAAAGATGATTTTCGGCTTTCGTATATTGCTTGGAAAATACGATCAGAGGCGAAGCTTAGGCGGGCGTCGTTCCATAGGCGTAATTGTTGTTCGAGGGCGGTTTTGCGAGAAAAGTGGGGGCGTGGTTTTTGGGCTTCAAGGACAGCTCTTGCGGATTTGCCATTATCTACCTCAACCCGTAATTGGCGTAGCCATGAAAAATGATTGAGGGCAGAAATAAGTAATCTTTGTGGGTCAATGGCGTTATTTAGAGCCTTTGCTACTTCATTATCGAGCAATTTAACGTGCCCAGTGCCTGCAAAATCTAAAATCTTATCAATAGCAATGGAGGAATTATCAGCGCAAAGAATGATTATATCATCTAAAGTAATTATCTTGCTCTCAAGGGCATAAAGATTTAGTTTTTCCATTTCACGGCGCAAAATCTCACGATCATTGCCCAAAATATCCCGCAAAAGCGTAATTGCATCTGGATCGATTGTGATATTTTCATTGGCAAAATTACGTCTGATAATATCTGAAATTGTGCGCTCATCATCAGCGTAACATGGAAGAGTGCGGCAAGTTTTATTTTTCTCTAGCAAAAGCCGCAAACTATCGCTTGGCTTGAGGTTATCGGCTTCAAGAATAATAATTGCCTCAATATTATCTAGTAAAAGCTGCTTAATGTTTGGGGTGAGCTTTTTTGTGGCATTGCGCACTCGAATTAGCACCTTACCGCCAAACATTGGCATTGTATTGGCGTTAGTAGCTAATATTGCTGGATCATCAAATATCTGATTAGCATCAAGAGTGATTTCATTTAGCGGCTCTTGTGAGGTTTTTTTATAATGTTTTATGAGTTTTTGAGTGCTTTCAAAAACCAAACCCTGATTTGGTCCAAATATTAAAAATATTCCGTTAATTAAATCTGGGCTTTGTAAATATTTAGCAACCTCATAGGCTTTCATTTTCCACTCAATTAATTGGTTTATTTAGCTCAGCAAGCAAAGTAAGACGGATTATTTGTGCTAATTCAAGTGCCGCTGTTTCGCTAGCTTTTTCTTGAGCTTTAATATCAGCAATAATTTGCCCCTTGCTTGAATATGTAGCCGTTACACGATTAGTGCCTGAATAAATAATATTTTCACTATCATTTATGTCAATTACTTTAAATGTTCCAGTTAGAGTAAGCTCTTTAATTGAGGCTGGTAGGCCATTTGAAGAGCGACCAACAGATCTTGTGGATTGAGAGACTGTCACTTTCAACTGATTTGCGCTATTAATATCGCTTCCAAGCCGTAATTTTAGATCTTGATAGATGATTTGCTCTAAGCGAGTTGTTGGTTTGGCGTAAGAGAGGCTAATGCTTTTATTGCTAAGATTATTGTCGCCATAAATTGGCGAAAAAGAACATGCAGATAGGCTAAGCGATAGGAAAACTATTATGCCGAGCGATTTTAGCCAAAAATATAATTTATTAAATAACAATATTTACAATCCTATTTGGTACTACGATAATCTTCTTTGGTGCTTTGCCTGCAAGAATGTTAGAAATTGCGCTTTGATGCAAGGCTAATTTTTCAATTTTTTCTTTTTGTGTATCTTTTGGCACCACAATTTGCGCCCGTCGCTTGCCATTCACCTGAATTGGCATGGTGATATTATCCTCTATTAAAAGAGATTTATCAACCGTTGGCCATAAAGCATCACTTATTAAGCCAGATTTTCCCAAATGTTGCCAGCAGGTTTCTGCTAAATGCGGCATGAAGGGAGAAATTAATAATATTAAATGCTCAACCCCTAAACGCAAAGTTGAGATATAAGAGCCGTGCGGGTTTTGCTCTGCAAGGGGCAAGAACTTGCTCAAGGCATTTGTTAATTCATAAATTTGGGCAACAGCGCGATTAAAATGCAAAGCTTCAATATCAATGCCTGCTTGATGTGTAATGCGGTGAATTAACTTGCTAAGCTCTATTACCTGTTCATTTTCTTGCTCTAACTTATCAAGCGGTTGCTCTTTTAATTCAACAGTTTCAAAGGTGAGTTTCCAAACACGTTGCAAAAAGCGATTAGCACCATCAATACCAGCATCTGACCATTCAACATCTCTTTCGGGCGGACTATCTGATAACATAAACCAGCGGGCAGCGTCTGCACCGCTAGATTTTAATATTTCATCAGGATCAACGCCATTATTTTTAGATTTTGAGATTTTCTCAATAGAGCCAATAATAGCCGGCTTGCCAGTTTTTATTTCTGTTGCAATTCGTTTGCCATCAATAGTTTTTATTTCAACTTGCTCTGGTGAGAGCCAATTTGCAGTTTTACTTTTGTAGGTTTCGTGCGTTACCATGCCCTGATTAAACATGCCCTTAAAAGGCTCTTCTAAATTAACATGACCTGTTTTTTTCATGGCACGGGTAAAGAAGCGAGAATATAATAGGTGTAAAATAGCATGTTCAATGCCGCCAATATATTGATCTACTGGAAGCCATTTATCAATTTTTTCAATATTGGTTGGGGTGTTGGCATCTGGTGAAATAAAGCGAGCAAAATACCATGAACTATCAACAAATGTGTCCATAGTATCAGTTTCACGTAAAGCGTCATTATCGCAATCGGGGCACTTTACATGTTTCCAGCTTTTATGATGATCAAGCGGATTGCCTGGTTTTTCAAAACTAACATCTTGCGGCAAAATAACGGGTAGTTGCTCTTTTGGAACAGGAACAATTCCACATTGATCGCAATGAATAATTGGAATTGGGCAGCCCCAATAACGTTGGCGAGATATGCCCCAATCACGAAGTTTATAATTAGT
>JAJRPR010000150.1 GCA_024280655.1 Alphaproteobacteria bacterium
AAAGCCCGTCGGCGTGAGACATAAGAAAGCCCGTCGGCGTGAGACATAAGAAAGCCCGTCGGCGTGAGACATAAGAAAGCCCGTCGGCGTGAGACATAAGAAAGCCCGTCGGCGTGAGACATAAGAAAGCCCGTCGGCGTGTTTAATACTCATTCTCTCAGGATAGCGAGCCTTGGGCTCGCCGGTGCTAGCCCTAGTGGCGTGAGCGGGATAAAGTGCGCCGCCCCATCGGAGCGTGAGCAAAGCGAACTAGCGTGAGATAAGTAAAAGAGCCGCAAACTCCACATTTTCCCTGTTAAATAGCTAAACTTGCATATTTTTTCAAACTGGTGCTTGCTCTTGGGGTAAATGGTATGTTAGAGAGGCGCAAATTTTAAGAATCTCTTGTTTTTAAGTCTATCTGAAGCAAGTGGTTTATTGCTATGTTTTCGGTTAGTCCGAATTTTTGTTAATTAATTAAGGAACAGCGGCTTTGAGCGCTAATTCATCATCTCTAACCCATATTGCAAACCCCTATTCTATTGCTCTGTATGAATTGGCTTTTGATGCTAAATCAGTTGCAAAGACGCAAAAGGCACTTGAAGAAATTGCTAATCTAGCAGATAAAAACGATGATTTTGCAAGAATGTTAGCGTCTCCTTTAATTAGCGCAACTGATAAGAGTAATGCGATAACTAAGATTTTAGCAAAACTCAAAACCCCTACTTTAGCTACAAATTTTATTAAGCTTGTTGCCAAACATGATCGCTTAATCGTTTTGCCAACTATGATAGAGCTTTTTAAGAAGATTGCCGCCAATGCACGTGGTGAGACAGTAGCTGAAATTATTTCAGCAAGTAAACTTTCTAAAAAACAACTTGATAATCTTAGCAAAGTTTTGAAAAAGAAAATTGGTAAAGATAGCAAGACAATTAAACTTCAAACCCATGTTGATACCTCTTTGATAGGCGGCCTTATAGTTAAGGTTGGCTCGCAAATGATCGACAGTTCACTAAAGACCAAGCTTAGCGCAATGAAAATCGCTATGAAAGAAATCGGCTAGAAATGAAAGAGATCGGCTAATGGATATTAAGGCTGCAGAAATTTCCGCAATATTAAAAGACCAGATTAAAAATTTTGGCAAAGATGCCCAAGTTTCAGAAGTAGGACAAGTATTATCAGTTGGTGATGGTATTGCTCGTGTTTATGGACTTGATAATGTGCAAGCAGGTGAACTTGTTGAGTTCCCCGGTGGCATTAAAGGCATGGCGCTTAACCTTGAAGCTGACAATGTTGGCGTGGTGATTTTTGGTTCTGATCAAAATATTAAAGAAGGCGACACTGTAAAACGTACTGGTGATATTGTTGAAACACCAGTTGGCAAGGAATTGCTTGGTCGTGTTGTTGATGGTTTGGGTAATCCGATTGATGGTAAAGGCCCACTAAAGGCTAAAAAACGCTCGAAAGTTGACGTTAAAGCACCCGGTATTTTGCCTCGTAAATCAGTGCATGAGCCAATGTCCACAGGTCTTAAAGCGATTGATGCGCTTATTCCTATTGGTCGTGGACAGCGCGAACTTATTATTGGCGATCGCCAAACAGGTAAAACTGCGATTATTCTTGATACTTTCTTAAATCAAAAAGCAGCGCATCAGGGTAATGATGAGGGTGAAAAACTTTATTGTATTTATGTAGCAATTGGTCAAAAACGCTCAACTGTTGCGCAATTTGTTAAGGTCTTGGAAGATGCTGGCGCAATGCAATATTCTATTGTTGTTGCCGCAACGGCCTCTGATCCTGCTCCAATGCAGTTCCTAGCGCCATTTACTGGTTGTGCTATTGGTGAATATTTCCGTGATAATGGAATGCACGCCGTGATAGCTTATGATGATTTGAGTAAGCAAGCCGTTGCTTATCGTCAAATGTCATTGCTACTTCGCCGGCCTCCGGGGCGTGAAGCATATCCGGGTGATGTTTTCTATTTGCACTCACGTCTTTTAGAGCGTGCGGCGAAATTAAATGAAGGTTATGGTTCAGGCTCACTAACTGCTTTGCCCGTTATTGAAACGCAAGCAAACGATTTGGCGGCCTATATTCCAACTAACGTGATTTCTATTACTGATGGTCAAATATTCTTAGAAACAGATTTGTTTTTCCAAGGCATTCGCCCAGCCGTGAACGCAGGCCTTTCGGTTTCCCGTGTTGGCTCATCTGCACAAATTAAAGCTATGAAGCAAGTTGCCGGCTCAATTAAAGGTGAATTGGCGCAATATCGTGAAATGGCGGCCTTTGCGCAATTTGGCTCAGACCTTGATGCCTCAACGCAACAACTTCTTAATCGTGGCGCACGCCTGACCGAACTTCTAAAGCAAAAGCAATTCTCGCCATTAAAAACTGAAGAGCAAGTTGTGATAATTTTTGCAGGTGTAAATGGTTATTTAGATAAGATACCAGTTGGTGGTGTTGGCAAATATGAAGAAAATTTACTTAGTGCTATGAATTCAAAACACCAAGATATTCTTGATGTTTTGGCAAAAGAAAAAGCCATTAGCGATACTACAAAAGAAAAATTAAAAACTGCAATAGAGAATTTTACTAAAACATGTGTTGCTTAAATTAAGATAAATTTAGAAAGTTGGCAAAATGCCCTCTTTGAAAGATCTACAAAATAGGATTACTTCTGTAAAATCAACACAGAAGATAACCAAAGCGATGCAAATGGTCGCATCAGCAAAATTGCGTAAAGCGCAAGAAAAAGCCGAAAGCTCACGTCCATATGCGGAGCGTATGAGGCACGTGCTAAAAAGCCTAGCGCAATCTTATGCTGGTCGTGATGATGCGCCAGTACTGCTTGGCGGTAATGGCAAGGATAAGGTGCATCTGTTAGTTGTTGCAACTGCTGATAGAGGACTTTGCGGTGGTTTTAACTCTTCCATTGCTCGGTTTGCTCGTGATCACGCAAATAAGCTTTTGGCGAGCGGCAAAACAGTAAAAATCATTACCATTGGTAGAAAAGGCAATGATATTCTTCGCCGTTTATTCAAAGAGAATATTGTTGAGGCAATATCTTTGCGGGAAGTAAAAAATATTCACTATTCTCATGCGGCTGAAATTGGTGATAAAATTTTAGCAATGTTTGAAAGTGAAGAATTTGACGTTGCAACTTTATTTTACTCTAAGTTCAAATCAATTATTGCTCAAATCCCAACCGCACATCAGTTAATTCCAGCGCAAGTTGAAGCTGATGAAAGCGATAAAGACGAGCAAGTGGTCAATTATGATTATGAGCCAAATGAGGAAGATATTTTAAAAGAATTTTTACCTCGCAACATAAATGTACAGGTTTTTAGTGCATTACTTGAAAATGGTGCGGGCGAAATGGGCGCTAAAATGAGCGCAATGGATAATGCCAGCCGTAATGCTGGCGATATGATAGATCGTTTGACACTTAGCTTTAACCGCCAACGTCAGGCACAAATTACTAAAGAACTAATTGAAATTATTTCAGGCGCTGAAGCGCTTAAGTAGAACAGGGATATAAAAATGGCTCTTAAAAAGAAACCAGTAGCAAAAAAGACAGTTGCTAAAAAAGTAGCAGTAAAAAAAGCTCCTGCCAAGAAAACGGTAAAGAAAGCAGCAAGTAAAAAAGCTAGTATTGGGAAAATTTCTCAAATTATTGGTGCGGTTATTGACGTTAAATTTGAGGGTAATTTACCCGCAATTCTTAATGCTTTAGAAGTGAATAATAATGGCAATATAATGGTGCTTGAAGTTGCACAACATTTGGGCGAAAATTCTGTTAGAACCATTGCTATGGACACATCAGAGGGCTTGGTTCGTGGGCAAGAAGTTAAAGATTTAGGCGAGCCTATTACGGTGCCAGTTGGTGCTGAAACGCTTGGTCGTATTATGAATGTTATTGGCGAACCTGTTGATGAAGCTGGACCTGTTAAAACTAAAATACGCCGCTCTATTCACCAAGATGCGCCTTCTTTTGTTGAGCAAAATCCAGAATCTGAAATTCTTGAAACAGGAATTAAAGTTGTTGATTTGTTAGCTCCTTATGCCAAGGGCGGTAAAATTGGATTGTTTGGTGGTGCTGGTGTTGGCAAGACGGTTCTTATTCAAGAATTGATTAATAATATCGCAAAAGGACACGGTGGTTATTCGGTGTTTGCTGGTGTTGGTGAACGTACTCGTGAGGGGAATGATCTTTATTATGAGATGATTGAAAGTGGCGTAAATATTGATCCAAAAGCAAATAACGGCTCAACAGAAGGCTCAAAATGTGCCCTTGTGTTTGGTCAAATGAACGAACCTCCGGGCGCTCGTGCTCGTGTTGCGCTTACTGGCCTTACCATTGCTGAGCAGTTCCGTGAAGAAGGGCAAGACGTGTTGTTCTTTATTGATAATATTTTCCGCTTCACGCAAGCTGGTTCTGAAATTTCAGCTCTATTGGGCCGTATTCCATCTGCGGTGGGTTATCAGCCAACATTGGCTACCGACATGGGCACTATGCAAGAGCGCATTACTTCAACTAATAAAGGCTCAATCACTTCGGTGCAGGCGATTTATGTTCCTGCCGATGATTTGACCGATCCAGCGCCTGCGACTTCGTTTGCTCACCTTGATGCGACAACAGTGCTGAACCGTGCAATTTCTGAAAAAGGCATTTATCCAGCGGTTGATCCACTTGATTCGACCTCTCGCATGTTAGATCCAACCATCGTTGGTGAAGAGCATTATAATATTGCCCGTAGAGTACAAGAAATTTTGCAACGCTATAAATCATTACAAGATATTATTGCTATTTTGGGCATGGACGAGCTTTCAGAAGAAGATAAATTAGCAGTGGCAAGAGCGCGTAAAATTGAGCGTTTCATGAGCCAACCATTTTTTGTTGCGGAAGCATTTACTGGTACACCCGGAATTTTGGTGCCGCTTGAAGAAACAATCCGTGCCTTTAAGGGGCTTGTTAATGGTGATTATGATCATTTGCCAGAAGCTGCATTTTATATGGTTGGAACGATTGATGATGCTATTGCCAAAGCGCAAAAACTAGCAACAGAAGCTGCTTAAAGGAATAATATATAATGTCTGAAGCCATTAAAGTTGAAATTGTATCACCTGAACATCTGGTTTTCTCAGGGGCAGTGAAATCTGTCTCTGTCCCCGGAGTTGAAGGATATTTCACCGTAATGGGCACGCACGCACCGCTTATGTCTATTCTAAAACCGGGTTTTGTGAGCGTAGAAGACGAAAAAGAAACCACCAGCTTTTATGTTGGTGGTGGTTTTGCCGACGTTTCAGATAGCGGCGTAACAATTCTAGCAGAAGAAGCCAAAAGCGCTTCAGATTTTGACCCTTCACAAATTAAGGGTGCAATAAAACAAGCTGAAGAACAATTAGCAGGGGCAGAAAGCCCAGAAGCTAAAAATTCGGCACAAGCACTGCTTGATGGTTGGAAAAACCTAGCGCTTGAAGCAAAAAACTAGATTCTTAAATCTTAAAGCCTAACTAGAATAACCTATTAGAAGCAACTTCTGATAGAGTTAAGCTATTGGTAATTTTGAACAATTCTAAATAGTATTAATGGTTCACTGTTATTTAACCAAAATATTGGTATTTCTCCTTAATATATAATTCGTAGGCAGTTTGGACGCAGCCTTTTGCGAGTAGCGTGAATATTAACTTTAGGGGTTCAAAATGTTCAAATTAAAAATCACCACCATTGGTCTATTGATATCAGCTGTCATGGCTGCAGTAACAGTAGTTATTGTTGTATCTTCATTAATCACTATTCGTGGCGTAAATGAAATAGATAATTATTGGACTGAATATTCTACAGGCCCTGCTGAAAAAACAACCCATTTAAAAGAATTACAGTCTGCAATTGGATATGGAGGCATGATTCATCAATTTAAAAACTATGTCCTACGTCAAGATGCGCCAAGAATTGCTAAAATTGAAGCCAAGGGGCTTGCAGCTCTTAAAGCAATAAATGACTATAGAGAAGTTGGCATCAATGAAGCGGAAGCACAAGCGCTAAACACTATTGAAATAATGGTAAATGATTATCTTAATGCGACAGATCAAGTAACAGAATATATTGCAAATGGTAGTTTGCCAATGTTTGTTGATAATAAAGTAAAGATCAGTGATGGGCCAGCAATAGAGGCAATTTCTGTTTTAAATGCAGAATTGGCTGGCAGCAGAAGAACTACATCTGATGCAATTGCTTATGCGGTTGAAGCAAAAGTTAGTTTTGTTACTCTTTCAGCAATTATTACGGGTATATTATTAACCGCCATATTAGCATTTAATTTCTGGTTTACAACTATTCGCCTAGGACGCCCTCTTAAAAATATGGTTGGTGTAATGGGTCATTTGGCAGAAGGGGAATATGAAACAGAAGTGCCTTCAAAAGAGCGCTCTGATGAACTTGGTGATATGGCTCGAGCGGTTGAAGTTTTCCGTCAAAATGGATTAAAAGTCAGTCAGTTTGAAAAAGATACAGAGCGCCAGTTAATTATTGCCGCAGATCATCAGGGGCAAATTGATGCTATTGGAAAATCACAAGCAGTAATTGAATTTCACGCTGATGGTAAAATAATCACTGCCAATGAAAATTTCCTTGCAGCAACTGGTTATTCTCTTGATGAAATAAAGGGGCGACATCACTCAATATTTGTTAGTCCAGAATATGCAAAAAGCGTTGAATATAGAGACTTCTGGAAAAAACTTGGCAATGGTGAACCTGATACTGGTGAATATCACCAATTTAAAAAAGACAATAATAGTCTTTGGATTAATGCTAGTTACAATCCTATTTTTGGCCCTGATGGAAAACTCACTAAAGTCGTTAAATATGCTAGTGATATTACGCAAAGAAAAGAAGCAACAAATGCTTTAGGTGAAGGGCTAAAACTATTATCTCAAGGTGATTTAACTTCAAAAATTAATACAGCTTTTTCAGATGACTTTGAAGAGGTAAGAGCATCCTTTAATGAAACGGTTGATCGTCTAAGCGATATTGTTGGGCAATTACAAGACACATCTGGCGGGCTTAAAACAGCAACAAGTGAGATACTTGAGGGCGCAAATGATCTTGCTGATAGAACAACAAAACAAGCCGCAACTATTGAAGAAACATCAGCCGCTATGGAGCAATTATCTAGCACCGTTATTGCCAACGCTGAAAAAGCAGAACAGGCTTCAAACAAATCTGCCATTACTTCTAAAACTGCGGCAGATGGCGAACAAATTATGCATAAAGCAAAAGATGCTATGGAGCGCATTACAACTTCATCTGAAAAGATTTCAAACATCATTGGCATGATTGATGATATTGCTTTCCAAACTAACCTGTTGGCGCTTAATGCTTCTGTTGAAGCAGCACGTGCTGGCGAGGCTGGTAAGGGTTTTGCGGTTGTTGCGGTTGAAGTTCGTCGCCTTGCACAAAGTGCCGCTGAGGCATCTTCTGAGGTTAAGGTTCTAATTGAGCAAAGTGCAACTGAAGGTTCTGGTGGCTCGAAATTAGTTGAAGAGGCGGCTGGTAAACTAAATAATATTTTAGAATCAGTACGTGAGAATTCAAGCCTACTTGAAAGCATAGCAAAAAATAGTCGTGAGCAAGCAAGTTCGCTTGAAGAGGTAAATGGAGCGGTTCGTCAAATGGACGAAATGACGCAACATAATGCAGCACTAGTTGAAGAAACCAACGCCGCCATTGAGCAAACAGAAGCGCAAGCAAATGAGCTTGATCAAATTGTTGAGGTGTTTAAGC
>JAJRPR010000151.1 GCA_024280655.1 Alphaproteobacteria bacterium
AATCACAAAAGAAATAGCTAGATAATAAAGCGCTGCAACGGAGAAATGTAAAAACACATTATAATCTTTTTCAAATAATTCACCTGCTTTATTCATTAAATCTTTTTGCTCATTAATCACTGGAAGCGTGAAGTAAATTAAAGCCGTTGCGTGGAACAAGAACACAACTTCATTGGTATAAGCAGGCCAAGCAAGCCTAATCATATTTGGCCAAATCACCGATAAAAATTGCCGCACTCGCCCCATGCCAAAGCTACGTGCTGCCTCAAGTTCACCCTTTGGCACATTTTGATAAGCACCATATAATATTTGTGCACTATAGGCGCTAGTATTTAGAATAAGTATCATTGGCCCCAAGAATAGAGGGTGCAACACAATGTGATCTATGCCCATCGGCTTCCAAACACTTAAATTAAGCGAAAGCATTATCGAATAGAACATGAATAATTGAATAAATAGCGGCGAGCCACGAAACGCATAAATATAGGTGCTGGCAATGCCTGCTAGGATTTTGCTTTTTGAAGCCTTCATAAGCGTTAGCCCAATGGCGAATAAAAAGCCTATTGGAATGGAAGCAAGCGCAAAATAAATATTAAACAAAGAGGGCTTTGCTAGAATAATTATATCATTAATAATTGCGTCAAACCAACTCATAACACCGCCTCGTCAACCATGCCTTTGCCAGTTTTTTTACGTAAATAAGCAAAGGCTCGCTCGGAGAGAAAAGTAACTAATATATAAAATAGAAATAAAACTAAATAATATTTCCAACGCCAATCGGGGTGAACCAGGCCAACTTGTTTGAGATAATTTGGCGCGCCAAGCCTATCAGCCCATAAAACAATATCAGCAATTTGTAACAATGAGAGTAGGGAAGTTGCTTTAACTAATAGCATCCAAATATTTGATAATCCCGGAAGGGCGTAAATCCACATTTGCGGGATATGCACTCGAAGCATAACTTGCATTGGCTTCATGCCATAAGCCTTTGCCGCTTCTAATTGCCCTTTATTTACAGATTTCATAGCGCCGTGAATCACATTGGCACAAAAAGCACCATAGACAATGCCAAGCGAAACAGAAGCTAATATCAGATATTCATTAGTTCCTAAAAACCATTGTGCATCGGGGCAGGGCGGCCAATTACCTATATTTGCGGCTAACTCGTCAGCAGAGCAATTTGATTTTGCAAGAAAATATTCAACCCCTTGCTCAAACGCTAAAGGAAAAAACAAAAAGAATAAAACATCAGGAACACCACGCACAACATTGGCATAAGCTGCCCCTATAAGGCGAAATAAAAAGAAATTAGAATTGAGCATTATAGCGCCCAATAGACCAAAAATTAGCGCACAAAATGCCCCAAAAAGTCCTGCAAATATGGTGAAGCGAAAGCTGGCATACCACATTAAATGTTTGCCATTTGTAATATAGGCTAAGCCATCACTTAAATCTTGCCCAATAATATTTGTTAGCCAATCTGGCATTACGCCCCCAAAAAAATGCTGGGCAGGAATATTCCTGCCCAGTTAAAATATTTATCAAAACCTAGTTTGAATAAAAAGGACCTTTTTCAAACCATTTAGCGATCACAGCGTCTAGCGTTCCATCAGCTTTAACTTCATCAATCGCTGCATTAAGTTTGGCTTCAAGATCATCATCGCCTTTACGCAAGCCAAGACCAACGCCGCCACCTAACAATATATCTGGCCCGCCAAATTTTAGCGCACCACTTGATGCTTCAATTATTGGATCAAGAAAAGATCCATCAGCCAATAAAACATCAATATTACCAGCCGCTAAATCAGCAACAGATTGATCTGCTGTTTCATAAGAGAGGACTGTGTTATTTGCAGCAAGGTTTGCTTCAACATAAGAAGCGTGAATTGTTGCGCCCTGCACACCAATTTTAATGCCAGAAAGGTTATCAAAATCAATATTTGCATCAGCTGCCATTGCATAACGTGAAGCATCAGATGGGTAATAATCTTGGGTGAAATCTATGCTTTCTTTACGCTCTTCAGTAATAGACATGCCAGCAATAATCGCATCATAATTTCCTGCAATAAGATTTGGAATAATGCTATCCCACTCATTTGCAACAAATTCGCACTCAAGCGCTGCACGTTTACAAAGTTCGTTGCCAAGATCAATTTCAAAGCCAGCTAATTTGCCGCTATCATCGATAAAGTTCCAAGGCGCATAAGCCCCTTCCGTGCCAAGACGAACAGTTTGCGCATTTGCAGCGCTACTTAGTGCCAGCGCAAATGCTGCGGTTAATAGTATTTTTTTCATTTTATTCTCCCTGTTATTTTGGGCTTTTGCCCTATTTAATCGTTTTATTTATAAAACGAAATTCTATTATTAATATATTAATGCCCTGCGGCACCAAGAAATTGTTTTAAGCGTTCAGATTTAGTATTTTCAAACACTTGCTTAGTCGTTCCTTGTTCGCCAATTATTCCCTCATCAAGAAATATTATCCTATCAGAGACCTCTTTGGCAAATTTCATATCATGCGTAACCAATAGCATAGTTCTGCCCTCATCGGCCAATAATTTTATCACCCTTAAAACTTCCCCCTCAAGTTCAGGATCAAGCGCTGAAGTTGGCTCATCAAACAACATTACATCGGGGTTAATACATAAAGCTCGAGCAATGGCGGCACGTTGTTGTTGCCCGCCCGAAAGTTGATTTGGATAGGAATTCGCTTTTTCAGAAATTCCGACCTTTTCAAGCAGGTCAAGCGCTTGCTCACGCACCTCGTCTTTATCACGTTTTAACACATGAATTGGCGCTTCCATAATATTTTCAAGTACAGATTTATGCGCCCAAAGATTAAATGATTGAAACACCATACCAAGTTTTGAGCGTAAGCGATGTAATTGCGCTAGGTTTGCAGGCTCGCGTTTTGCTTCAGAGCCCTTAAGTAAAATTTCTTCGCCATCAATTTTTATTGCACCTCTATTTGGTACTTCAAGCATATTGATGCAGCGCAGAAGGGTTGATTTTCCAGAACCAGAAGAGCCAATAAGCGAAATAACTTCACCCCTATTAGCACTTAGAGATATACCTTTTAACACTTCCAATGCGCCAAAACTTTTATGGATATTATCTAGTTCAATAATTGGCGACATAGTTATTTTTACTCTCCTACTAATATTGACCTATAAAAGCAGGTTTTTATCTGTTTGCAAAGCAAGAATTTACTCATTGGTCAAATTTTAGGCACTCTACCACCTATCATTTTTGTAACTTTATTGGCTGCCCTCTTTACTATTGGCCCAAATTCAAACACCTGACTATCATTAAACCTAATAATTGGCCCAGAAATTGAAATTCCAGCAATGGCTTCGCCATAAGGATTATATATTGGTGCTGCAACACAACGCATTCCCAAATATCGCTCCTCATCATCAAACGAATATCCACGTTGTTTGGTTTTTTCTAAATCGGCAAATAATTCATCGGGGGAGGTTAGAGTTTTGGGAGTGAATTCTTTAAGTCCGCTATTTCTGAGCAATTTTTCAATGGCTCTGCGTTCCATTTCACTTAAAAGCGCCTTGCCAATTCCTGAGGCATAAATTGCGCCACGTGTACCCGGTTGAAAAAACGCTCTAATAGGATTATGCGATTCAACTTGTGAAAGAAACACCACATCTGATCCGTCAGCTATTGCTAGATTTGCAGTTTCGCCTGTTTCCTCCATTAATTCACGCATAATTTTATGTGATGCTTCGACTAAATTTGTTCGAGCTAAATATGCGCTACCAACTCGAAATGCCTCAACACCAACTGACCATTTTTGCTCCATTTCGCCAAATTCTACAAAGCCGTGTTTTTGCAAAGTTGTTAAAATCCGATGTGCGGTAGAGGGCGGCATTCCAACGCTTAAAGATATGTCAGTTAAAGTCCCTGCGCCATTTTTTGCCAAAGATAATAACACCATTAGACCACGATCAAGTGCCTGCACAATATTTGGCTCTTTATCCTCGCCAATAGTTCTTGGTCGCCCCCGCGCCCGCTTTTTACTTTTTAGCTCATTCATTATATTGCCTTAAATAAATATTTTTCAAAAAATAATATCATTAAAAATAAAAAATGATTTTATAAACAATAACAACTAGATAGGTATATATCAAGTGGTTTTGGAAATATTTTTCAAAAAAATTGTAAAATAAATAATCAATGTTATAATGAGGTAAATTCAAACAATTTAATAATAGAGAGTGCTATGATAGGTCAAAACCCAATTTTTATTCCTGGACCAACTAATATTCCAGATAGTTTACGCAACGCTATGAATGTGCAATCCACTGACCATCGTGCGCCAGATTTTGTTGAACTATTTGCTCCTGTGCTTGAAGATCTTAAAGGTATTTTCAAAACAAAAACTGCTAAAACTATTATCTTTCCATCAAGTGGAACAGGTGGCTGGGAAGCGGCAATAGAAAATACTCTTTCACCCGGTGATAAGGTTCTAATCGCCCGTTATGGTATGTTTTCGCATCGCTGGATTGATCTTTGCCAGCGTTTTAATCTTGATGTTGAAATTATTGAATGTGAGTGGGGCACTGGTGCGCCTGCTGATTTGTTTGAGCAGCGTTTGGCAAAAGATAAGGCACACGAAATTAAAGCAGTGCTGGTAACTCATAATGAAACCGCAACAGGCGTTAAATCAGATATTGCTGGCGTAAGAAAAGCAATAGATAATGCCGAGCATGAAACATTATTATTTGTAGATTGCGTATCTTCACTTGCTTCAATGGATTTCAAAATGGACGAGTGGGGCGTTGATATTGCTATTTCAGGTTCACAAAAAGGTTTTATGCTCACGGCAGGCTTGGCAATTCTTGCAATCTCAGAAAAAGCATTAACACTTGGAAAAAGCGCTAAATCTACTCGCACATTTTTTGATTTCAAAGATATGCTCAACGCCAATAAAAATGGTGGCTTTCCTTACACCCCTCCATTGCAACTTATTCATGGGCTTAGCGCTGCACTAAAAATAATCAATGATGAAGGTCTAGAAAATGTGTTTTCTCGTCATTATCGCCTAGCGCAAGGTGTGCGTGAGGCAGTTAGTGCGTGGGGCTTAAATCTTTGTGCCAAAAGCCTTGATCTATATTCAGATTCTATTAGCGCCATTTATGTTCCAACAGGTTTTAATTCAGACGAGTTGACTAATCACGCCTATGATAAATATAATGTCTCGTTTGGCGTTGGGCTTGGCGAAATGGCAGGCAAGGCATTTCGTATTGGTCATTTGGGCGCATTAACTGATGTTATGGTGCTTTCAGGATTGGCAACTATTGAGATGGCAATGAAGGATCTTAATTATCCAATAGAACTTGGTTCAGGTGTAGGTGCTGCGCAGGAATATTATCGTAATTCTTCAAATAAGGTGAAGTGAGAAAATATGAGTAAAGCCGATCTATATATCCCGACATACGACGATGTGGTAAAAGCCCATGAGCGTATTCAGCCCTATGTGCACAAAACACCAATTCTTACCTCAACTTATTTTAATAATCTAAGCGGAGCTGAATTATTCTTCAAATGCGAGAATTTTCAAAAAGCTGGAGTATTTAAGGCAAGGGGCGCATCAAACGCTGTTTTTTCGCTTAGTGATGAACAAGCAAAAAAAGGCGTTGCCACTCATTCTTCTGGTAATCACGGACTTTCATTAAGCTATGCTGCTGGCCAGCGAGGCATCAGCGCAACTGTTGTTATGCCAAGAACTGCCCCACAAGCAAAAAAAGATGCGGTGAGCGGCTATGGTGCAAAAATCGTTGAATGCGAGCCAAGTACTAGTTCTCGGGAAGAGGTTTTTGCAAATGTTGTTGCGCAATCGGGTGCCGATTTTATCCATCCCTATAATGATCACCGAGTAATTGCTGGGCAAGGAACTTGCGCCAAAGAAATATTTGAAGAACTAGGCGAGTTAGATGCACTTGTTGCGCCTATTGGTGGCGGCGGCATGATTTCTGGCTCTTGCCTTACCCTATCTAATATTTCACCAAACACTAAAATCTATGGTGCAGAACCAAAACAAGCAGACGACGCTTATCGCTCACTAAAGGCTGGTTATATCATTGCCGATGATGCGCCAGTGACTATTGCCGATGGTCTAAAAGTTCCCTTAAAAGACCTAACTTGGCATTTTGTTTCAAATTTTGTCAGTGATATTCTTTTAGCTAGTGAGCAAGAAATCATTGATGCCATGTATCTTATATGGCAACGTATGAAAATTGTTGTTGAGCCAAGTTCAGCAATCACCCTTGCTACAATTCTTAAAAATAAACCCCTATTTGCTGGTAAGAAAGTTGGAATAATCCTAACTGGCGGCAATGTCGATTTGAAAAAAGTGCCTTGGATGTAAGGGTGATTTGGATGCAAGGGTAATTGAATGTAGGCAATTAAGAAAAGATATTATCCTTTTATTAATGAAATATTGGAGAAAATAATGAGTATAAATGAATTACTAGCTAAAGATGTTGATCTGTCAAATTATGATGTTGGATATAATATTCCAGCAAAACCGGGTATGAGCGAAGCTGATATTCAGACCCCATGTTTGGTGGTTGATCTTGATGCACTCGAACGCAATCTTGATAAGATGCAAGCACATGCAAATAATATGGGT
>JAJRPR010000010.1 GCA_024280655.1 Alphaproteobacteria bacterium
ATCACCCTTCTATAATGAGAGCTTTAAGAAATTTGAAAAATCTCGCCTAACCAAATCTTATTTATTGCAGCTATTTGATCATGATCCAGCCCATATAATGCTAATGCTTGATAATGAAGAACCATGCGGGTTTATGATTTCTGGCCCTGAACTTGGCACAATTTGGCTTTATTGGTCATATTTACTACCCGCTCATCGCAAAGGGTTATTGGCACTGAGCGCAATGCGTGCCTTCATTTCTTATTGGGATAATGGTGATTTCCATAAAATTGCAACTTACACAAAAGATGGCAACAGGCCTGCCGAAATGATTATGAAGCGTGTTGGCTATAAGCATATTTGCACGCTTGAAAAACACATTTTTGGCGAAGATTATCACCTTTATGAGTTGCCTTTGAATAAGGCAACTGAGGGATATGATAAAGGTATAAGCAGTTCTCGTCTATCTCGCCTAAAGTTAAAAATAAGACACGCTTTAGGATTTAGTTAAAGCTGTCTAAATTTTAGCTAACTTTGAGTTTTTCTTTCTTAGGGCAGAAACTATTGAAACATCAACTTTTGCAATTTTGAGTGCAACATACCATTGCGCTATAGACCAAATAGTAATGGAAACAAGAGCCGCAATCGCTGCCCCCATCAGACCATATACTGGCACAAGCAAATAATTTAAAGCAACCAAACTAGCTATTCCGCCAAAAACAGCAGGCAAACTGGCATAAGGCCTATCATAAATTGAAAGCACGAGCGATGCAGGTCCAAAAATTGAACGCACCAAAAGAGCTGAACACATGATTACAAGTGGCCATAGACCTTGTGTGAATTCTTCACCAAATATGCTAAGCGCAAACTTACCCATAATAGCAATTCCAATTAGCAATATTAACGACAAACCAGCTGCAACTAAATTGGCTTCACCAATTTTTTGCAAGAAGCCCTCTCTATCATTATTGGCTTCTGCCTCAAATATATCAGGCACAACAACAGCATAAACAGCTACAACACCAAATGCTGCAAGAGTAAAAATCTTTGCACTAACCCCAAAAATAGCTAACTCTTGCGGTTGCAAAAACCCAGCTAAAATTATTAAATCAATATCAAAAAAGAAATCTGTAGCTAGGACAATAAGCACCCAAGGAGCAGCAAATCGCCACCAGCGTTTTACTTCACTATCTCTTGGAGCAACTTCATCATCAATTTTTGCAAGGCTAGAAATAACAACAAAAAACTGCAAAATCGCTAAAAGCATGAAACTAACTGACATCAACCATAACATTGTCAGAAGCGCATTAGATTGGGAAAACACAACCAAAGCCAATATAAAACTAGCGACAAGCATTAACGGTCTAAATAAAGCCTCAGTAAGAAAAGCAACAAACGGCCTTTTTAGTCCAACTAGAATGGCGCTATTCAAATATATAATGGCGATAGCAAACGCCAATAAAGATATTGGCATCCAATAAATGGATATTATATTAGCTATACTGTCAAAGAATGAGCTAATTGGCAAAATCAATACAACAACAATTATTGACATTATCCCTATGTGAGAATAAGCACGCCATATAAATTTTTTGAGCATTTTAGCATCTTTTTTTGCTCGATATTCTGAAACAAAATATGTACCAATAGTTTGAAAACCAAGCGGCATAAAGACCATAATAAGATTTGCAATCGCAACTATTAGCAAATAATTGCCAAGCACTGCTGCACCCCAATAGCGTGCTATTGCCGCTTGCACCAAAAATATTATTCCTGAACCAACAATTCGAGCTGCAAAAATTGCACTTGATTGGGACGCTAAGCGTTTAGCTAAACTCATCTATTAGGTCGTGCTTGATCAGGTTTGGAAATATCACCCCTAAAAGAAGAAATAACATGCTTAAGTTGTATAAGCATATCACGAGCAAAAAACGCCGCTCTCCCCATAAGAAAAGGCAAAAAATAACTTGAATAGTTCATAACCGCTGGCACAGGAGCAATAATACCCGCGCTACCCACCATGCCCTTTTTGAACTGGTGCAATCCTTGATATCCATCCGTTCCACCAAGATCATAATATATAGCCTTTGTGTTATCTCGTAACCATTTAATAATATGCCAATGCATGAAATATCCAGCACGTAATTTTAGAGCACTTTGGCTTGTCGCACCATAAAGATAGACCGCACATTCACCAGTCTTAAAAATTATCGAACCAGCAACAATCTCATCATCTTTATAGGCAAAGAATAATTCAGGGCGTAAATCATCATCCTTTATAGCCATAAGAGCTTTTATTGTATCATCATAGGCGGAGTGATCTGCAAATTTTTTGCGCTCATTCATTTGCTCATAAAGACTAGAAAATTCATTCATTCGCTCATTTCCAACATGTTCGAACCTAAGCCCTGCTTTTTCTGATTTTCTTAAATGATAACGCCATTTTTGATTAAAGCTCTTAAGTTGCGCTTCATCTTCAAGTTCTAAATTTACAAAATAGCGGTTGGGGAAACGTAATTGCAATCCTTTTGAAAAACCAATAGAGCGCAAATGTTCGTACTCGCTATTCTTTTCACCATATTCAGCACGAGGCAAAATTGAAATCATCATGCGTCTTTTTTTGTCATATTCCTCTAATAATGCCGCAACACATCTAGAGTAATTTATATCTTTCATCTCTTTATTATGAGATTTTAATATTGGCCCCCATTTTACCACAGCTACTGAGCCAAGCTTAAGTGGCAAGCCTTGCACCAAAACAAGTGCGCCACCAATAATTTCATCTCCAGCGTAAAATAACACTGGTTCACAATTAACACTAGGCCAGCGGTTTTTGGAAAACACATATAATTGCTCTTGAACAACACCATCAAACAAAGCAATTTCTTTGTCCCAAAGCTCACCACTCACATGCCTAATATTTAGATTAGATTGTGTTTTTTCAAAAACTAATGGCGCAACAGCGTGTTTTGCATTAGAATTATTTTTTGCACTAGAGATTTCAAAACTTAGGGTCATTTTACTTTATAAGTTTAATTTTGTTACAAATAATATAGCTTGCTATAACTAAGCAACTCTCTATTCTTTGCTAACTGAACAAAATAACTGACTATATAGTAACTAAAGTATGAGTAAATAAATGGGTTTAATAGTTTTATCATGGATTTGGTAGTTTTGTCATGGATTTGATTCTTGGTGCTGGCATTATTGGAGTAAGTACCGCCCTGCATTTGCACGCAAGAGGGCGCAATGTTTCTTTGCTTGATAAAAATGGGGTGGGTAATGAAGCAAGTTTTGGCAATGCTGGACTAATTGAACGCACTGATCTTTTGCCTCGCACTTTTCCACGAGAAATATCTGAAATACTTCGCTATGCGTCAAATTCTGACCCGCGCCTACGCTATGACTTAACAAATATTATTGCGCTTGCTCCTTGGCTTGTGCGCTATTGGCATAATTCAAATGCTAATAATGTAAGAGCAATATCAAAGAATATTTCTCCACTTTTTGTTAGATGCCTTGATGAACATCATGAGCTAGCTAAACTTGCAAATGTCTCAAAAATGATAAAGCCTGATGGTTGGCTACAACTCTCAAGAGACCCAACAACTTACAAAAATGCGATGATTGGGGTTGAGAGAGCAAAACGTGCTGGCATGAAATCTAGTGTTTTAGATAGCGCTCAAATAGCAAAAAAAGAGCCCGCTCTAAACGAAAAATTTGCCTTTGCAATTCATTGGCAAGATTCAGCGTCTATTTCTGATCCCGGAATATATGTAAAAAAGCTCTATGATTTGTTTGTTGCAAATGGAGGGGCGATGATTAATGGCGATGCCAGAAACCTGCAACAAGTTGAAAATGGCTGGCAATTACAAGCTGATATTGGTAATATTTTTGCAGACAATGTTGTAGTTGCACTTGGTGCTTGGTCAGGAGATATTTTTAAACGATTTGGTTATAAAATTCCCTACGCAGTCAAGCGTGGTTATCACATGAATTATGATTATAAAAAAAATGGGCGCCTAAAAATCCCTATTATTGATATGGATAATGGTTTTGTACTTGCCCCAATGAAAAATGGCACACGCTTATCTAGTGCCATAGAATTTGCACATCGAGATAAAAAGCCAACCCCGCATCAATTAAAAAAGATAGAGCCAATCGCTCAATCCATGCTCAATTTAGGTGAATGTCAACTTGAAAAACCTTGGCTTGGCTCACGCCCCTGCACCGCAGATATGATGCCAGTAATTGGCAAAGCGCCAAACCATAAGGGTCTATGGTTTAATTTCGGCCACGCCCATCATGGCCTCACACTTGGCCCAATAAGCGGAAAAATACTGGCGCAAATCATGGTTGATGAAGAGCCTAGCGTTAGCCCAAGAGCCTTCTCACCTGCAAGGTTTATATAAAACATCGCATCAAGTAATTAGCTCATCGATTTAATACTATAAATCACGTATCACATAAACCGATTGCTTAGCATGGCGCACAACCCGTGCGGCATTTGGCCCAAGCAAATAATCTTTAAGATCAGGTCTGTGCGCTTCCATGATAATCAATGAACAATCAAGCCTATCTGCTGTTTTCATAATCATCTCATAAATAGAGCCTTGAACAACATGACGTTTAATGGCTGATGGATCGCTTGCATCTTCCTCAATTAGTTTTTTCAAATTAGTTTTTGCCAATTTAAAGTTTTTTTCCTCAAATCCTTCAGGAAAATAACTACCGACAATCGGCATCGAAAAATTGGGAATAACTGTTACAACATGCAATGTCGCACCATCATCTTTTGCTAATTTTTCAGCTATTTGAATTGCTCTTTCATTCGATCCAGAGCTTTCGCCAAGATCTAAAGCTAACATATAATTTTTACTCATTGTTATCTCCCTTCACAATAGGTTTTCCCCAAAACGCTGGTACTGTCTGGCGACGACGTTGGAAAAATACTACTACCCCTAATAATAACAGAGCAGGCAGATAGAATATTTCCTTAGGCAAACGCTTGGCTGGAGATTTAACAGCCTCAATCACAACTGGATCATCACCGTAATAATCAAAATTCGCCAATCGATTTGCAAAAGGCGTTCCAGTAAACGGCTCATCAAGCAATACTTTGTCACCTTCGATCATAATCATTAAGCCAGCATCACTAAGCCTTGTCGCTCCATCCGCATCACCAACAATAGGTAGAGCAATGGTTGTTGAAGTAGTTAGGCCAGTATCAAAATCAGGCCCGCTAACAACAAATCTCATTTCAGATCCATCGGGCGCATCCGTTACGCTTTGCTCAATTACCACAGGACTAGTTTCTTCAAATGGTGGTTGCACCCTATCTAAGAAGAAACCCGGTCTAAATAACATAAAGGCGATTAGAACTAATAATAGCGACTCCCATAATCTAGATTTCGCAATGAAATATCCCTGCGTGCCTGCGGCAAATAGCAACATGGCAATCGTTGCTACAATGAACACCATTATGCCTTGTGTAAGAGTAACATCAATCAACAATAGATCCGTGTTAAAGAT
>JAJRPR010000152.1 GCA_024280655.1 Alphaproteobacteria bacterium
ACCGTAGTTATGCCGTTTTCTTGCTCGTGTAAAATACGTATAATCTGTTCTTCGCTAAATCTTCTTACCTTCATAAATCTGCTCCAATTAAGTAAAACAGACTCTACATAATTTTGGACCTATTTATAGGGGCAAGGTCAATAATCTTACCGCCTGAGCCAACTTTATGGTTTTTGGCGTGCCTAAATTTACGCTTTGTCCTCAAATGATTACGCATTTCTTTGCGAAAAAGACCGCGTGTTTGAATAAACAAGCTTTTATAAATTGTCTCATGTGACACTCTCATGCTCCCGTTATCTGGAAATGTTAGCTTTAACCACCCAGATATTTGTTCTGGAGACCAATTTTTTGCTAGTTTACGTATAACCAAGTTTTTAAGTTTAACATTACTGGCAAGCAGACATTGTTTTGGTCGTTTTCCACGTTTCCATGATTTTTTGTCGGCTATTGCTGCTCGGTATTTAGCTAACCCACCATTCTTTTTAATCTCTCTGCTGATCGTAGAAGCGTGACGTCCAAGAAGTCTGGAAATGAACCGTATGCTTTGATCAGCTGCCAGTCCTCTAGATATTTCTTCTCTATCTTCTAAGGTTAAATTCAGTGAAGTTCGAACCCTTTTATAGGGTTGGATACCACCATGATAGCGCAAATATAAAAAAATAATCGCAGGTGGTTTATTGGTAGCTCGTGCGATCACCCCCCATTGAATGACCCTTCTTCCATTTATCCCAAATTATAACTTTCTTATCATCATTCATCGCTGCTGATTTATTCATACGCTTTAATCCTTCTTTGCTATTAGATTAATATCGTATGTTGCAGTGACCCGTTGAATCTATCACGATTAAATATTGGGGGTATTACTCACTCACATTCCTTCAAATACAACCCAAAATTTTCTCTTGGAACACCATATGGCACTTGGCTTGATTCCAGAAATTCTCAATTCCATTGATATGATTATGCTTATGAGCAATGCCAGCTTTTACAAATGGCGCACCAAATTTGGTGGCATGGACGCCTCAATGATGTCTGAGATGAAATCGATGGCAGAAGAAAATCGCCGTTTGAAACGCATGTATGCCGAAATGAGCATGCAGAATGATTTGCTGAAAGAAGCGCTTGGAAAAAAGCCTTAAGGCCATCTCAAAGGCGAGAGATGGCCGTTACTGCTGTTGCCAACAGGCATGTGAGCATTTCGCTTGCATGTCGTGCGTTTCATTAGTGAAACCTGTTTTCGTTATGAGCGTAAGCTTATTGATGAAAATGCATTGATTGCTGACTGGCTTATTCGCTTAACAATCAATCGGCGCACATGGGGCTTTGGCTTGTGCTTTTTATATCTGCGTAATGTGAAAGGTTTTGGTTGGAATCACAAGCGTGTGTATCGCATTTACAAGGAATTGGAGCTCAATCTGCGTATCAAGCCTCGCAACCGATTGAAAAGAGAAAAGCCTGACGTACTGGCAGTTCCAGAAGTACCAAACCATACATGGTCGATGGACTTCATGGCTGATCAGTTGGCAGATGGACGAAAATTTAGAACTTTGAATGTGCTTGATGATTTTAACCGTGAAGGTTTGGGCATTTAGGTTGACTTTTCCCTGCCAAGCGTTCGTGTCATTCGTAGTCTGAATAGAATTATTGAATGGCGAGGCAAGCCACAAATTATTAGAGTTGATAATGGCCCAGAATATATCAGTTCGATGCTTAAAGATTGGGCTGAAAATCTTGGTATTCATTTGAATTATATTCAACCAGGAAAACCACAACAAAACGCCTACATCGAGCGCTACAATCGAACAGTGCGGCACGAATGGCTTGATCAAAATGTTTTTGAAACAATAAAGGAGGTTCAAGATCAAGCCACGAAATGGCTCTGGACATACAATAACGATCGGCCTAATATGGCTATCGGTGGAATAACGCCCGCTATGAAAATGAAATTAGCTGCTTAAGTTATACAAGCATACCCCATTAAAGATGGGGGGATTACCAGCTGATTTCATAGTAGTGGCTTGATATTGATAGACAACAAACTCCGATGTCTTTGCGAGGAGCGGAGCGAGCGTGGCAATCCAGAATCTATGAGCGAACTGATAGATTTTGGATTGCTTCAAAGCTAAAGCTTTTCGCACACTATCTAATCAAACTTGCGTAAATAATAGCGAACTCGCACTGGATTGTCAGAAATTGACCAAATTTCCATATCCGTGATTGCGCTATTATTCATATCAATTTCATATCTATAGGCAATAAACGTCCCATTTATATTTACCCCAGAAGGACGGCCAGCGCCAATTGGCGGTGTTGTTGCGTTGGTAATAATATCGGCAGATCCTTCGCACCTTACTTCTGGGCGAATTGTTTCACCTAGAGAAATATATGCAAACATATGGCGCTCATCACTATCACTTGTTGCATCTTTATAAGCAGTAATTTGACCAACCGCCTCTCCAGTGGCAACCATTTTACACGTTGCAACAGGCGAAGTTACGGTTGGGGAAATCTGATCACCAATGGCAATGTCGCTAGCTCTTTCTTCGTTGCTTTCACTGGTATAATCATATTTGAAACTACCATTATCAAGAAAAGAAAGCGTAGCGCCATGCACAGGGAAAATCTTCACTTTCCCGTTTTGCTCAATTTGTACCTGCAAAATATTCCCAGTACCGATTAGTTGCGGATCCATATCATTTTCAAACTGGTTATTATTGCCAGCATTCTCACTCGCAAGCGCTATGTTTGGGACTAAAAAAAGCATAGTGAGGCCTAAAAAAGAAATTATATTCCTCACACTAAAAAAATTAAAACTCCGCATAATCATGTCTTTCAAAGATGAATTTGTATTTTATAATATCATAGGTTTATAAGTAAACACAAATAATTACCTAATATTGCTTATGTTTAGATATATTATCTCTTTATCCCCCTCCCACTTGCGGGGAGGGGTTAGGGGTGGGGGGTTAAGCGTAAAGCGGTGGGGGTTAAGCATAAAGCTGTGGAGGTTAAAGCATAAAGCGGTGGGATCAATCATTCAAAGCTGTTTGCTCATAAGCATAATCATATCAATGGCATTGAGAATTTCTGGAATCAAGCTAAGCGCCATATGCGTAAATTTAATGGTGTTCCAAGAGAGAATTTTGGGCTATATTTGAAGGAGTGTGAGTGGCGTTTTAACAACCCTGACCCACAAGCACAATTAAAACAGATTAAACAATGGGTTAGAGAATATTTAAACTAGTTATCTAGGACAGCCCCATAGTTTAACTTGTATTAAAGCGTCTTCTGGGTCAGTGTTGGCGGAACTTTGGGAGGGTGTGATGAGTTTTTCTGAAATATTGTTGTATATATTTTTATTGGGCAATCTAGTATTTTTAGTGATGTTTTTTGTAGCTTTTGCTGGGTCGGCAAAATCCAAGCCAGAGCTAACCAGCAAAGGGCAAAAAAAGATACGTCCTTCAAAGACGCTGTTGTGGGGGGGTCTAATTTTTTTGCTTTGGGCAATATTTGGTCTTTATCTTGGGTTTGATGCTATATTTCGCGAAAGAATTATAGCTAGTAGCGTGTTAGTATCAGTAATGGTTACACTTGTTTTTGGTTTAATGGCGGTTTGGATTCTTGCTCGATATTTTCGATTTTCAATAATCTGGGACGATGAGAAAATAGAAGTGATAAATTGGCGTAAAGAAAAAGAAATCTATCTTTGGACTAATTTAATTGAGGTAAGCCAGCGCAATAAGAATAATACAGTGCGTGATCCAATCTATCCAAGCGCTACACCAGTAAGAATATTTGATATAGCGTTACGTTTCAAAAATGATGCCATAGTTAGAGCTGCGCCTAACCTAAGTGGATATTATGGCTTTGTTGAAGATGTTCTAAAAAAATGGGAAAAATTAGAAAAGAGAAATAGCTTGCTAAAGAAATGATTAGCTAATTATTAACTGCTTAGCGCATTGACGTTAGTGATTAAGCTAATGATTGTTAGGATATTTCTGTTTCTTGCTTTTAATATGTGAATTTAATATATTGCCGTACCGTACCGTACCGTACCGTACCGTACCGTACGTTACGGTACGGCAAAGTCACTTAAAAAATTGCCCAGCCATGCCCTCAATTCCTACTCACAATAAATGCGCAATAATAAAGGGGATTTACCCTATACCTCCCCCAAAAAATCCGCAATAATACCCCCATGCAAATTGAACAACAATATTTCCTCAATGTAAAAAACTCCATCAGCGATAAGGCTTGGGTTGATCGGCTTGACCCTGTAGGCGCTCGTGTTGCTAAGGCTATTTCGCAGACTACTGGTATTAGTGAGATTGTTGCTCGTATTTTGGCGGGGCGTGGGGTGAGCCAAGAGGGGGCAGAGGTTTTTCTAAATCCTACTATTAAGGATTTAATGCCAGACCCATCAAGCCTTACTGATATGGATAGGCTTGCCGCTCGTTTGGTGGATGCAATCATCAATAAGGAAAAAGTTGCTCTATTTGGTGATTATGATGTTGATGGTGCTTGCTCGGTGGCGCTTATGCAGCTTTATCTTAAGGCTTTTAATCTTGAAACTATAGTGCATATTCCTGATAGGATTTTTGAGGGTTATGGCCCCAATAATGACGCAATGGATAAATTCAAAAAACAAGGCGCGTCGCTTGTTATTACGCTAGATTGCGGCACTAGTAGCACTAGCACAATCGAGTATGGCAAAAACCTAGGTTTAGATATTTTGGTGATTGATCATCATCTTAGCGAGGGCGAATTGCCGCCTGCCAATGCTATCGTAAATCCTAACCGTCAAGATGATATTTCTGATTTGGGATATCTTTGTGCCGCAGGTGTTACCTTTATGGTGCTTGTGGCGCTAAATCGTGAAATGCGTTCTCGATCGAAGCCAGAGTTCCCAAACCTAATGCAGCTGGTTGATTTGGTGGCACTGGCAACAATTTGCGATGTTGTGCCGCTTAAGGGGCTAAATCGTGCCTTTGTTAATCGTGGTGTTGAACTGATGCGCATGGGCAATAATATTGGCATAAAGGCACTGGCGCTCAGCGCTAGAATTACCCAGCCGATAAATCCATATCATCTTGGTTTTATTATTGGACCTCGCATAAATGCTGGTGGGCGAATTGGCGACGCAGGGCTTGGGGTTAGTTTGCTTGCTTCAAGCGATAATGAACAAGTAAATGAAATTGCAACTCGTCTAAATGAGTTAAATATTGAGCGCCAACAAATTGAAGCGGAGGCGGTTGAGGAAGCTACAAATGCCGCTATTGCAGAAATTGGCGCTGGAGATGGTCCTTCGGTTTTGGTGTTAGCATCTGAAAATTGGCATCCTGGTGTGGTTGGATTAGTTGCGGCACGTCTAAAGGAACGGTTTTCTCGACCTGCCTTTGCCATTTCGCTTGCCATGCACAATAAGGCGACAGGGTCGGGGCGCTCTATCATTGGGGTGGACTTAGGATCAGCGATTATTAGGGCGGTTGAAAAGGGAATTATCCCAAAAGGCGGAGGGCACGCAATGGCGGCAGGTATTTCGCTTAAGCCAGATGAAATTGGTGCTTTTCGCAATTTTATTTGTGAAGCGCTACAGGCAGAAGTAAAAGAAGCACGAGCGCAAAATCAGCTTAAAATTGATGCCGCTATTACCGCCAGAACGGCAAATATTGATTTTGTGCAGTTGCTTGAGAAAGCAGGGCCATTTGGTGCTGGAAATGCAAATCCGATGTTTGCCTTTCCTGCGCATAAGGTGCGCTATGCCAAAATTGTTGGCGCTGGCGGGCATATTCGCTTTAATCTTTATTCGGGCGATGGTGCAAATATTGAAGCAATAGCTTTTCGTGCTGCTGAAACAGAATTTGGGCAATTATTATTACAGGCAAAAGATGATAGACCTGTTCATATTGCTGGCTCTTTGGGCATAAACCACTGGAATGGACGAGAAAAAGTGCAATTACGGGCTATTGATGGCTTTAGCCCATAATTTTGACACTTGAAATATTTATGCTACATTACTATTTATACTTTAGGTGATGTTATGGGAAATGTTGTAACTAAAGGACAAGATAATAGAAGCGGTTTTTGGCTAAATATTAGCTCAAGAATTACGGAATTGCTCGGCGCAAATTTGTTTGGAACACCCAAATGGGGTGCGCTATCTATAACTTTACCCAATGGGCGCACACGTACTATTGGCGATAGAACTTCAAAAAACCATGCTCATCTTAAACTAAATAATCTCAAACTTTTTAGTCAAATAAAAAAAAGAGGAACGGTTGGCTTTGCTTCTAGTTACATGAGGGGCGATATTGAAAGCAATGATTTGGTCAATGTTTTTAGGTTCTTTTTGAAAAATAAAGAACTGTTCGACAAAGCAGGAAAAGGGCTAATTAAACGAGCAGCGCATGATCTTGCTTTTCATTTATCTCGTAAAAATACCAAGCAAGGCGCAAGGAAAAATATTGCTGAGCATTATGATTTGGGCAATGATTTTTATTCGCTTTGGCTTGACCCTTCAATGACATATTCTTCTGCTTTTTTTGAGAATGAAAGCCAAACACTTGAGCAAGCGCAAATAGCAAAATTTCAAAAAGTTGCAACAATGGCTGGTATAAAACAGGGGGCGAGTGTTTTTGAAATTGGTTGTGGTTGGGGTGGGTTTGCCAAATTTTTAGCTCAGCAATATAAAGCAAAGACTTATGGCGTATCACTATCAAATCAACAGCTAAAATATGCAAGGGACATAATAGAAAATGAGGGCTTAGAAGATTTGGCCTCATTTCATTTTGAAGATTATCGAGATGGCGAAGGTGAATATGATAATGTTTGCTCAATCGAAATGATAGAGGCAGTGGGCGAGGAGCATTGGGGTGAGTATTTCAGCTCTGTGCATGATAGGCTAAAAATTGGTGGTAAAGCTGCCATTCAGGCTATAACAATTAGCGAGGATAATTTTGCTCATTATAAAAACCATCCTGATTTTATCCAGCGCTATATTTTTCCCGGAGGCATGTTGCTAACCAAACAGGCAATGTATGAGCAGGGCAAAATAGCAGGGCTAGAACTAGAGCAAAGCGAGTTTTTTGCAAAATCTTATGCAAGAACATTGGCAATATGGCGTGAGAATTTTATTGCTCAATGGGAAAAAATAAAAGCGCTTGGTTTTGATGAGGAATTTAAGCGTAAATGGATTTATTATCTAAGCTATTGCGAGGCAGGCTTTGATGAGGGCATTATTGACGTTGGTATTTATCAGTATAAAAAATCAGAAAAATAATGATTGACATTGCAAGTTAGTGTGTTACACATATATAACACTAACTAGGCGATACGCATGATTATATGGAATGACAAACAACCAATATATATTCAAATTAGACAAAGAATTATTGATTTAATTTTGTCTGGCGGGGCAAAAGAAGATGAGCCATTGCCCTCTGTTCGTCAAATCGCAGCAGATTTTTCTGTTAATCCACTTACGGTAACTAAGGCCTATCAATCTTTGTTGGAGCTTGAGATTATTGAAAAAAAGAGGGGAGTGGGTATGTTTTTATCCACTGATGCTCGTAAAAAATTGCTAAAATATGAAAAAGAACAATTCATCAATCAAGAATGGCCAAATATTGCAAAACGAATAAAGGCGCTTGGGCTAGATACTAAAGATCTCATTACAAAAAATACCAGAAAGAAATAAAATGCAAACAAATGATGCAATAGTTGAGGTTAAGGGTTGAGTCAAAAATTATGGTAAAAAACAAGTGCTACACTCCATTGATTTTACCATTCCTACAGGTAGGATTTATGGCCTTGTTGGGCATAATGGCGCAGGAAAAACCACTGCAATAAATGCTTTGCTTGGGCTGATTTCTTATGAAGGTGATGTGAAAGTTCTTGGGCTCAACCCATTTGCCAACCGCTCCAAATTAATGCTTGATACTGCTTTTATTTCCGATGTTGCTAGCCTGCCACGTTTTCTCAAAGTTACAGAACTATTGAGCTTGGTAGAGGATATGCATCCTAATTTTAACCGTCAAAAGGCTGAGCAAATTTTAGCTGATGGTGATATAAGAGATAATGTAAAAATCAAAAGCCTTTCAAAAGGCATGATGGCGCAACTTCATTTGGCAATCGTTATGGCGATTGATGCCAAGCTTTTAGTGCTTGATGAGCCAACGCTTGGTCTTGATATTACATTTCGTAAGAAATTTTATCGGCGATTGGTTGAGGATTATATGAGTGAAAACAGATCCATACTAATCACCACCCACCAAGTTGATGAAATTGAGCACCTGCTTACGGATCTGATTTTTATTAGAGATGGCAGGATAGTTTTAGATGCTAATATGGATGATATTTCAAATAGATATATTCAGATTTTGGTTTTGCCAGAAGTAAGCGAGGAGGCAATGGCGCATAATCCTATCTTTGTAACAAAGCAAATGGGGCAAGATATTATGATTTTTGATGATTTGGAGGAGGGAATTGCGACAAGTTTTGGCACAATTAGCACGCCTTCAATTTCAGATTTATTCGTTGCTTTAATGGAGAAAAAAGACGCAAGCCAAAAATCTGCTAACATGGGAGCAACAAAATGAGTATTTCTACAACCAAAGCTCTTTTGAAAAAAGAATTTATCGAGAATAAGATAGCCTTAATCTATGTGCCAGCAATTCTCATCGCAATTACAATGCTTACCTTTCTTTTTGGCATAATAAGTAACAGGCATGGCTGGTTAAGTGAAATTGCAGTTTCATCAAATTCGCACTCTAGGGGTGATATATTTAATATGATTTATACTTCTTCGATGCTTGCTTGGTTAATCTTCTTAACGATAATGTTATTCTTTTATTTTGCAGGAAGTTTTAGTGCTGATAGGAAAGATAATGCGCTGCTTTTTTGGAAATCAATGCCCGTTTCAGATTTGCAGATTATGACAACAAAAACTCTGGCTGGAATGGTCATGTTTCCTGTGATAATATTATTTTGGTCCCTTATAGCCGCAATTGTAGGTTATATCGTCTTTTTACTTGTAACAAATAATTTTCCGATAATTGCCTCTCTAAATTCAGAAACCAGCTTATCAACCTTTTTAAATCTGCAAGGCTCTGTGCTAGTTGTCTTTGCTCTAACTTTACTATGGTATTTGCCTTTATTTGCCGCTGTTGGATTGTTAGGAACACTCGTTCGAGGCTGGGCTGTGCCTGCTTTTATTCTAATTTTATCTATGGGATCGGCAGTTGAAGCACTGGTTACACTAAGCGATGAAGGTTATTTCTCAAGTTTGATGGGAGAGCGTTTCAAAGCTCCCTTTACTATCATTTCTGACATGAAAGACATGAACCCACTTGCTGGAGCGAAAGTTAATGAGTTAATTTCAGCTAGCAATTTTGTACCAGCATATATTTCTTCTGTTGATTGGGTAGGAATGATTTTAGGCTGGGTCGTTGCTGGCATATTTATCTTCATAGCCAGCGAATACCGCAGACGTAGGATTCAGGCTTAATGGCGGGGGTGCCGGGGTCGGGAGCGTAAGCGACCAACGGCGGCAAGAATAATGACGGGGGTGTGTTCCACCTACGCTAAAACTACGGCGGACAAGCGTCAAACACGGGGCAGGCTCTGGTCGGGAGCGGCTTAGGGAATTTTTATTCCTATGCTTCTTGCTTAGAACTTTCATCATAGTTCACAAATTTTAGTTGCAAAAAATCCGCTCTTTAGCTTAAAAACTATCATGTTTAATTTTGAAAAATTCAATCATGCCAACTCAATCTGGGATAGCGTTGCTTATTCTATGGAGCAGGCGCAAATTTTGGATGGTGATATTACTGCCGATATTGTAATTGTTGGTGCTGGAATTGTTGGTCTTTCTAGTGCGCTTCAGATGGCAAAAAATGGTCATAAAGTAGTTGTGATTGAGGGCAGGCGAATTGGGGCAGGTGCTTCAGGGCGCAATAACGGGCAAGTTATTCCTGTTCTATCAGGCGCAGAGCCAGATGAAATTATAAAGAGATATGGCGAGGTGGGCGAGCGCTTTGTTGCGTTGATAAGAGATAGTGCTGATTATTTATTTCAGTTAGCAAAAGATGAAAATATTGAATGTGAGGCAGAGCAAACAGGCTGGTTTCAGCCTGCGCACTCATTGGCGCATTTATCTGTCAGCGAATGGCGAAATAGTGCATGGCGAAAATATGGAGCGCCATGCAAAATGCTTGATAGGGATCAAGCTAGCGTTTTGATTGGCTCAAAAAACTGGTATGGCGGAATGTTAAATCCAACAGGTGGGCATATTAACCCACTAATGTTTACTCAA
>JAJRPR010000153.1 GCA_024280655.1 Alphaproteobacteria bacterium
AATACCCTCAATTATTTCATCATGCTCGTCCGAGATATCACCAACAATTTCTTCTAAAATATCCTCAAGCGTAATTAGCCCCTGCACTTCACCATATTCATCAACAACCAATGCAAAATGAGATTTACCCTTTAAAAAAGCGCTTAATTGCGTTTGTAATTGTGTAGTATCAGGAATAAACCAAGGCTTTGTAGCTAATTTTTTGATATCAATTTTTTCAATATCACCCTCAGCTTTAATTAAAGCACGTAAAACATCTTTAGCATGCACAACACCAATAATATTGTCAGGCTCACCATCATAAAGCGGCATTCTAGTATATGGGCTTTGCAATACTTGCTCAACTAATTGCTTAGAGCTTTCTTTTACATCAAGCGATACGATACGGGTTCGATGTACCATAATATCAAACACATCAAGTTGCTTAAGATCAAGAATACCACCAAGCATATCTTTATCTAATTTTACAACCTCGCCCTCTGAGTGCAATAAATCAACCGTATCTCTAATTTCTTTATGGCCAGTTAGATAAGATAATTTGCCATTCCCCTCTATGCCAAAAAGCCTAAGCATAGCACTAACAAGAAATTGAACCGCAATCGTTATGGGGGCAAGAATTATAACCAATGGCCTAATTAGTGGGCCAACCCCAAGTGCAAATTCATTGGGTTGTTTAATAGCCCAAGTTTTTGGTAAAACTTCAGCAAAAATAACCACCAATAATGTCATAATCAAAGTGGCATAAATTATTCCGCTATCACCAAATATTGTTATTAATACTGAGGTTGCTAGAACAGAAGCAAGAATATTGACCAAATTATTGCCCAATAAAAGCGTGCCAATTAGCCTTTCTTTATCCTCAATTAATTTTTCAACAATCTGTGCTCGTTTATTCCCCTCACGAGCTTTTGCGTGCAATCTAGCCCTTGAAGCTGCGGTTATGGCAGTTTCAGATCCTGAAAGAAATGCGCTTAAAAATAATAAAAAGGCAATGCCCAATATAGTTAGCCAGATACTCACTTGTTAATTTGTTCCTTTAGAAAATCTTTTACTTCATTAGCATCTATATCGTTAGCGATAAAGCTCTTGCCAAGACCTTTGGTTAATATAAAAGTAAGTGCGCCTCGTTTTACCTTCTTATCTTGCATTATTGCATTCATAATTTGCTCTAATGAAGGCGTTTCACCCTCAATATCACCTATTGTGGTAGGCAAACCAACTAATTGCAAATGTCTTTGCACTCTAATTACATCTTGTGAAGATATAAGCCCAAGTTTTGCAGAAAAACCATGCGCCAAAACCATACCTATCGCTACCCCCTCGCCATGCAATAATCTATCAGAATAACCAGCTGTTGCTTCAAGCGCATGACCAAAAGTATGCCCAAGATTTAATAAAGCCCGCATTCCTAATTCTTTTTCATCAGCAATAACAAAACGAGATTTTGCCTTACAACAATGAGCAATAGCTTTGCTTAGCGCTTCTCCTTGCGCAAAAATTCCCTCATGGTTTTGCTCAAGCCAAAAGAAAAAATCCTCATCATCAATAAGCCCATATTTTACCATTTCGCCATAACCAGAGCGAAATTGGCGCTCAGGCAATGTTTTAAGAGTATCAAGGTCGCATAAAACTAATTTTGGTTGATGAAAAGCACCAACAAGATTTTTGCCAGCTTTGGCGTTAATACCAGTTTTACCACCAACCGAGCTATCTATTTGCGCCAATAAGGAGGTTGGTATTTGCACAAAATCCATGCCCCGCCGAGCAATAGAAGCGGCAAATCCTGCCAAATCACCAATCACTCCGCCTCCCAAGGCTATAATTATATCATTGCGCTCAAGGCGTGCCGCTAAAATCTCATCCATAACATTGGCAAGCGTAGTAAAATCCTTTGATTTTTCACCAGCCTTAACTGTGATAATAGCATAATCTAAACCTACCTCATCAAGAGAAGCAGTTAAACGCTGTAATTGAAAAGAGGCAACATTTTCATCGGTGATAATTCCAAATCGAGAATTTGGGAATTGCATTTTTAAGCGCTCCCCAGCAGTTTTTAACAAATTATCCGCAATAAAAATATCATAAGCTCGCTCTTTAAGTGAGATATTTATCTTTTGTACCTGTGTCATAGATCACGCTCAATCATTGTTTTTAAGATATTTAATCGTCTCATTTATAAGATTATCTACCACCATTTCGTGCGGCACATCACGTGAAACTAATGTAATATCTGCCTTCTCATAAATTGGATAACGCTCATCAATAAGTTTTTTTAATGTTTGTTTTGGATTTTTTGTCTGCAAAAGTGGCCTAGTTGCTCGTTTTGAAATTCTAGCAAATAATAAATCAAAATCAGCCTTTATCCAAATAGAAATAGTTTTTTTCTTAATTAAATCTCTAATTTGTGGGTTAATAAACGCTCCACCGCCCGTTCCAAGCACAATATTTTCTTGCCCCAAAATGCGAGAAATTACCTTTGCTTCACCTTTTCGAAATTCCGCTTCCCCATGTTTTGCAAAAAAATCAACAATATTCATACCAGCCGCTAATTCAATTTCATTATCACTATCAATGAATTTTTTCGCCAAACGATTTGCCAAACGCCGCCCAATAGTAGTTTTGCCAGCACCCATCATTCCAATAAGAACTAAAGGTTTTTTGCCTATTAGCTCCAATAAGATTTGCGTCTGATCTTGCGCTTTTTGCTTTGATAAATGTTTAGAATTTGTGATGATAGCGCCTTTATTAATTAAATTACTGCGCCTTTGAAACTCTATGAAGGCTAGTTGTCAAGTTAGCAAATTAATCCTTAGCGCTAAATCAGCTTGATTATGAGTGAAAAATCATACAAAAATGATAAAAAGCTTGTCAAAAGCTAATGCCTTCAAATAGCTATAAGTGAAATATAATCATGCCAAGCCTTATTCGTCTAATTATAGTTTTATTATTTATTGGCGGAATTGCCTATGGGGCAATGTTTGCTTTGACAGTATTTGTTGAGCCAAAAGAAGAAGAAGAAACAATTCGCATGCCAATGCGTGATTTTTTTGATAATAATCAATAAAGCAATTCATTTAGGAAATTTGATGGCTTTATCTCATTTAATTGAAAATTTTTTAGAAATGATGAGCGCCGAGCGAGGAGCTGTAAAAAATACTATTGAGGCCTATGAAAGAGATTTAGACGATTTTGCAGGTTTTTTAACAAACACAACAAAAAAACTCTTAAATGCTAATAATAGTGAAATTATTTCTTACCTATCATACTTGGACAAACAAGGACTAGCGGCCAGCACCGTTGCCCGAAAATTAAGTGCGTTAAAGCAATTTTATCAATTCATGATGCTTGAAAATTTAAGAAAAGATGATCCAACAAGAATAATAAGCGCCCCTAAAACAGCACGTAATTTACCAAAAGTTCTTTTAGTCGATGAAGTTAGTAATTTACTTGAGGCAGCTCAAAACGCAGCAGAAAAAGAAGTAACGAACAATAAAAAATCAATTAAAGCTTTACGCCTAAATGTTTTATTAGAGCTATTATATGCAACTGGCATGAGGGTGAGCGAGCTTGTTTCTCTAAAAAGACAAGGGGTAATGCGAGATAGTTTTTTTATAAATATTATTGGCAAGGGGGGGCGTGAGCGAGTAGTTCCATTAAATGATGGCGCGCGTGATTTGTTAGTTTTGTGGCTTAAAAAATCAAATAAGGGAGTTTTCCTATTTCCTGCAAAAGGAAAGTCTGGGCATATTGAGAGACAAGTTTTTGCTCGTGAATTAAAAGATTTGAGTATTAGAGCAGGAATTGAGCCAGACAGAATATCCCCGCATGTATTGCGCCATGCTTTTGCCTCGCATCTTTTGCAGGGGGGAGCAAATTTACGCATAGTGCAAACTTTGCTTGGGCATGCCGATATTTCTACAACGCAAATTTATACACATGTGCTTGATTAAAGATTGCGACAATTAGTAGCCAAACACCCTTTGGCTTAATTGTGGCTTAATGAATGTTATTTTATCAAATCATTACTTGACTCTTTCACTCAGCATCGCCATTTTTGCAACAATAATGTTCAACATATAGAATAAAGAAAAACACATGCTTTCCTATTTAGATTTTGAAAAACCAATCGCCGAACTTGAGGGTAAAATTGCCGAGTTAAAAAGCCTTAGCTCAGAAGATGAAGCCGTTGGCACAGAAGAAGAAGTTTCTCGTTTACAAGCAAAAGCCGATGATGCGCTAGTTGAAATTTATAAAAAACTAACACCATTTCAAAAAGTACAAGTCGCCCGTCATCCGCAACGCCCACATTTTTCTGATTATATAAAGGGGCTTTTCAAAGATTTTATACCGCTCTCAGGAGATAGAAAATTTGGTGAGGACGCAGCAATTCAAGCAGGTTTTGCTCGTTTTAATGGTAAGCCCGTTGCAATAATTGGACAAGAAAAGGGAGCGGATACTAAAAGCCGCCTAAAGCATAATTTTGGCATGGCACGCCCCGAAGGTTATCGCAAAGCCGTGCGCATTATGGATATGGCTGATAGGTTTAATATTCCAGTTATTTATTTGGTTGATACTTCTGGCGCTTATCCCGGCGTTGGAGCAGAAGAGCGGGGACAGGCCGAAGCAATTGCAAAATCTACTGAAAAATGCCTTGATTTAGGCGTGCCAAACCTCGCTATAATTATTGGAGAGGGCGGTTCTGGCGGAGCAATAGCCATTGCGTCTGCTAATCGTGTTTTAATGCTTGAGCATGCAATTTATTCAGTAATATCACCAGAAGCTGGCGCTTCAATTTTATTTCGTGATGCGGGACGAGCCAAGGATATGGCAATAGCGCAAAAAATTACTGCAAAAGACCTATCTAAATTTAAGGTAATAGATGGTATAATAACAGAGCCTGTTGGTGGCGCTCATCGAAATTCCAAGCAAATGATAAATTCAGTTGGGCAAGAAATCACAAAGTTCTTAAGTGACTTTGAGGATATTTCAAAAGAAGATATTTTGGCCAAACGAGAAGAAAAATTCCTCCAAATGGGTGAATTATTAAGTTAAAATCCTATTTGACTTACACTCAATAGCAATCATACTACTATCTAACATAATAAAATTAGCAGTGGTTTGATTGATGCAATATCCAAATATGTTTAAGTCATTAGATTTAGGTTTCACCAAACTATCAAACAGAGTGATGATGGGCTCAATGCACACTGGGCTTGAAGAAGTTGATAAAAGCGGCGAGCGCATAGCGGCTTTTTATAGCGCAAGGGCAAAGGGCGGCGTTAGCTTAATTGTAACTGGTGGGGTTTCGCCAAATATAGAAGGCGGCACTGGAGTGCCTGCATCAAAGGCAAGTTTTGCTCGCCTAGATAGTGATGAAGCTATTGCAATTCATCAAAAAATTGTAACAGCAGTGCATGAGCATAACAGCAAAATATTGTTGCAAATCCTACACACTGG
>JAJRPR010000154.1 GCA_024280655.1 Alphaproteobacteria bacterium
AGCTGTTAGCTTCATGCAAGAGAGAGTTGAAAGCATTATAAAAGGAGAAGAGAGAGAACTTATTTGGCTCGTTGAGCATCCTCCCCTTTATAGTGCTGGCACTTCTGCAAAAGAAGAAGACTTGCTAAGTAAAAACAAGTTTCCAATATATAAAAGCGGGCGTGGTGGGCAATATACCTACCATGGACCGGGTCAGAGAGTGATTTATGTCATGCTTGATCTTAGGAAACGTGGGCGTGATATTCGGGCTTTTGTTAAACAGCTTGAAGCTTGGATAATAGATACATTAGCTTCATTTAATATTGTGGGTGAAACTCGTGATGGTCGGATTGGAATATGGGTTAAGCAACCTGAAAATGGAGAGAATTCTGAAGGGAAAATTGCCGCCATCGGGGTTAGAATTTCACGCTGGGTAAGTTATCATGGAATTTCGTTAAATATCTCACCTGATTTAAGTCACTATGATGGTATTGTGCCATGCGGCATAAATGATTATGGAATGACTAGTTTTGAAGATTTAGGGCATTTGGTTTCAATGTCAGAAGTTGATATGGTTTTATCTAAGACATTTAATGATAGGTTTTGTGCAACCTATCAAACAAGAAAGTGAAAAAATGGAATATTTGCAAAAACTAATCACAGGCAATGTATTATTTTCCCTTGATAGAATTATCACGCCAAAACTTGTGCATATATTATATTTATTAGGCCTATTTGCTATTGTCCTATGGGCAATTAGCCATTTATTTTCAACATTTTCTGATGGTTTTGGTTCAGGACTTTGGGGATTAGTCGAAATTGCAGTTTTCTCTTTAATTGGCTTTGTTTTGTTGCGAATAATTTGTGAGGCAATTATTGTCTATTTCAAAGCCAACCAACAAGCAGTTGAAGAATCAAACCTTGTTAAAGTCCCTGTTTCTTTGATTGATGAGGTAAAAGAGGCAATAGAAGAATTGGCACAAGACGAGCCGCTATATAAGATTGAAGATGAAATAGTTTCCAAACCCAAAAGCAAGCCAGCAAAACGCAAAACCACTGCTAGGCGCACTCCTAAAAAAGCTAACTAATCATACTGGATAATTGATGAATAAAGCCCCAAACATCGGACTGGTAAGCCTTGGTTGCCCTAAAGCACTAGTTGATTCTGAGCGCATAATTTCAACCCTTAGAGCACAGGGTTATTTGTTCTCTCCTAATTATGCTGGTGCTGATGCGGTCATCGTCAATACTTGCGGGTTTATTGATAGTGCTAAGGCTGAAAGCCTTGAGGCGATTGGTGAGGCTATTAAAGAGAACGGCAAAGTTATTGTTACTGGTTGTCTTGGAGTTGAAGAAAACCTCATAAGAGAAATTCACCCTAATGTTTTAGCAATTTCTGGACCGCATCAATATGAAGCAGTAGTCAAAGCAGTGCACGAAGTAGCACCACCGATTGCTAATCCTTATGCTGATCTAGTGCCAGAAATTGGACTAAAACTAACGCCTCGCCATTATTCCTATCTAAAAATTTCTGAAGGCTGTAATAATCGTTGCTCTTTTTGCATCATTCCAGATATTCGTGGCGATCTTGTTTCTCGCCCTATTGCCAGCGTGCTTTATGAGGCGGAGCGCTTAGTTAAGGCTGGCACAAAAGAGCTATTAGTAATCTCACAAGATACCAGTGCTTACGGTATGGACATAAAATATAAAACATCTAAATTTCATGGCAAAGAAATCGCTGCAAAATTTTATCAATTAAGCGAACATTTGGGTGAATTGGGCGCATGGGTGCGCCTACATTATGTCTATCCATACCCCCATGTAGATGCGGTGCTGCCTCTTATGGCGAGTGGTAAAATATTACCATATCTTGATATTCCGTTTCAACACGCCTCCCCTAGCGTGCTAAAAGCCATGCGCCGCCCAGCGAACCAAGATAAGGTGTTTTCTCGCATTAATGCTTGGCGCAATATTTGTCCTGACTTAGCCATTCGCTCAACCTTTATTGTTGGTTTTCCCGGTGAAACGAACGAAGATTTTGAGGTTTTACTAGATTGGATAAAGAGTGCAGGAATTGATCGCATTGGCTGTTTTGAATATGAGCCAGTGAAGGGTGCAAAGGCAAATGAACTTGCAGGACAAGTGCCTGATGAATTAAAAAAAGAACGTTTTGGGCGCTTAATGGAAGTAGCGCAACAGGTAAGCGCCGAGCGTCTTGCAACTAAAATTGGGCGCAATATAAAAGTGCTAGTAGATGAGATAGATTTAGAAAATGATAGAGCAATAGCTCGCTCGATTTGGGACGCGCCAGATGTCGATGGAGTAGTAATTATCGAGGGTGCTAAAGGTCTAGAAGTTGGTGAGGTTGCTGAAGTAAAAATCATAGATTCTGATATTTATGATCTATATGGCGAAATAGATGGCAGTAAAAATGAATAGGCATAAAATATTCAAACTAGATATTCCTGATAAGCCTATTAATTTAGGCAAGCAGCCCATTATGATGGGCATACTCAATATAACTCCCGATAGTTTTTCTGATGGCGGATTACATAAAGGTAATTATAGCGCACTTGAACACGCACAAAATATGCTAAATCAGGGAGCTACTATTATCGATGTTGGGGGGGAAAGCACAAAGCCCACAGCAAAACCAATTAATACCCAAACTGAGCTTGATAGGGTAATTCCACTCATTAAACTTTTAAGCGAACATGAGCTAAATTGCATCATTTCTATCGATAGCTATAAGGCAGCAGTTGCCGAGAGGGCAATAAAATCTGGCGCTAAAATTATCAATGATGTTAAAGGTTTGCAAGGAGAAGTTGAATTAGCAGATGTGGCTGCCCTTCATAAAGTACCAATTATCATTATGCATTGGGATAAAGCACGCAACAGCAAAAAAGATATAATTGACGAAATGAAGCGCTTCTTTAAAAAAAGCCTTAGCATTGCAAAAAATGCAGGAATTAAAGATAATAAGATAGTTCTTGATCCGGGGTTTGGCTTTGCTAAAACTCTTAAAGAGAATTATGAAATATTACGCCGCCTTGATGAATTGCATTCTCTTGGCTTTCCATTACTTATCGGCACTTCTAATAAATCTATGATTGGTAATTTGCTTGGTTTAGAAATTAATGAGCGTTTAGCTGGTACTATTGCAACAAATGTGCTTGCTTATAATAATAGAGCGCATATTTTTCGTGTGCATGATGTTAAACAGAACTTAAATGCCTTAAAAGCTGCAAAAGCAACGCTTTATGGCTCATAAAGAGGCTATCTATGTCAAAAAAACACCTAAGCACAGACAAAATCATTCTTACTGATTTGGCATTTTATGGCTATCATGGGGTAATGCTCGAAGAAAATAAATTAGGCCAACGCTTTCGCATTGATCTTGAGTGCGGCCTAGATTTAAGCGATGCCTGCAAAAGTGATGACGTTGAAGAAACTGTATCTTACGCCGATATTTATGATTTAGTAAAAATTGCTGCCGAAGAAACTCGCTATAAGCTAATCGAAGCGCTAGGACAGCATATTGTTGACAGGCTTTTTGCTGAATTTCCTAGTTTTGAATGGATTAAAATTATAGTTCGAAAACCCGAAGCGCCAGTGCAAGCAACTAACGGCGAATTTGGTATTTCAATCTTTAGGAAACGCCCTAATGGCTAAGGCTTGGCTGGCACTTGGCGCAAATATGGGTGATGCTAAAGCGCAAATTGAAGATGCCATTCGCTATATTGCGCAACATATTGATATAGAAATCAGCAAAAAATCAAAAATGATTATTTCTAAAGCGTGGGGCAAAACTGACCAAAGCGACTTTCATAATATTGTTATAGAAATTACAACAAAAATTGAGCCTAAAAAACTGCTAAAAATCTGCCAAGAAATTGAAAACAGGCTTGGGCGAATTCGTGGTGAGAAATGGGGCCCTCGACTAATTGATATTGATATTATTGCTTATGATAGATTTGAAATTGCAACAAAATTTCTAACCTTGCCGCACCCTTATTCGCACGAGCGGGATTTTGTGATTGATCTTTTGCGTGAAATATCTCCCCTCACTGCTGATTGGATAATAAAGCTGGTTGAAAAGGGTTAGCTGTACTTAGCAAACATTCTTTTATGCTTGAACCCCCACCCCTAACCCCTCCCCGCAAGGGGGAGTGGAATTTCTTTCTAGCTTCTTTCTTACTTCCCCCTCCCCCTCGCGGGGAGGGCTGGGGTGGGGGTTCAGAAATAAAAACAGGTAACTTTTAACCTAAACAGCATCAGCCCCAAGCAAAACTAACAATCTCACAGCACTATCAAAATCAATTCGCCTTTTAGTGCGCCTAATCATTGCCTCGCTATCCTCGCCCCAAACCCGATTACTATAATCTTCATCAACATGAGCCGCACTCCATGCCGCATCAGCATTTATTAACTGATTAAATATAGCGATTGCTAACAGCCCTGAGCCAGTTAGCGAGGTGATTAACATTAGAGCTGAAAGAATAAATCGATCTTCTTTTTCAAGTGAAATCTTTAGACATTCAAGAGTTTTTTCAGGCTGCGCTTGATGCACAATACCAATGGTTGGCAAGAATTTCACTGTAAATTTTTGCGCCAAAACGTTAAGCGCACTATCCCAATGTTGCTCTTGCGCCTGCACCAATCCCTCTGGAGAATCGGCTCTATAAAGCATTAAATCCGAACTTGCATATTTGATAATTTCATCTCTTAGCGCTTCTTCAATATTTTTGTTCCCCTCAAGTGCAGAATTTACCAACCGAGTAAAAGGCATTTTACTTGCGTCAATTTCTTCTTCCTGCGCCTGCCATTCTGTTGCCAATTCTTTAGCCAGCTCATTATTTGGCACAATTAAATCTTTTTTGCTTGGGGTTTTTACGCCCCTTCCATCAAGCAGAACAGTAAAGCCATTTTCAATCTGCTTTATTTCAACATTGTTATAAAATCTTTTCGGCAAAGGGCGCTTTTCGTGCGCTTGCGCTCGTCCGTAGCCATCTTGGATATGCTTTTGAGCGTCTTCTAATATATCTCGCATTATAAATGCCTATCTATTGTATTGATTAAATCGCTCATTTGCTCAACATAACTCGTTGCGCCGGCTTGCAATAAATCCTGCTTTGATTGATATCCCCAACCAACTGCAATAGATTTCACTTTAGCCGATTTTGCCATTCTAATATCAAGAATAGTATCACCAATCATTATTGTGTTTTCTTTTTCAACATCAGCTTGCGACATAGCACTATAAATCATTTCAGGATTAGGCTTTGAAAAATTATTATCTGGTGTTTGCAAAGAAGTAAAATAATCAATAATTTTATGCGCCTGTAATGTGCGCCTAGTGCCGTCCATCGATTTACCCGTTGCAATCGCCAACAAAAAATCAGAGCGCTTATTTAACTCATGTAGCATCTCTAAAACATTATCAAATAATGGCTCACTAGCTAAAAGATTTTCACGCAACGCTTGGCTATTCACCAGCGTGCCATCAAGATCAAATATTATAAGTTTTTTCTGGCTCATTATTTTTCAGGATCAATTTCTTGTACGTCATATCTATTAGCATCAAAACCAAGCATATTAAATGTCTTTTGCATGTGCGGAGATAAAGGAGCGCTTATATCTAGTTTTTTGCCATTACGTAGCGGCACAACCAAGCGGCGAGCGTGTAAATGTAAACCCTCACCCAAACCTTCTGGGCGTTGCCAATTATAATTATCTTGTCTGTTATAACGTGGATCATCTAAAATCGGCACGCCTAGCTCCATCATATGCACTCTTAACTGGTGCGTGCGCCCTGTCACTGGCTTTAGCGTCACCCAAGCAAATTGTCGCCCTGCATGATCAGTTGTTGAATAATAGGTTTGGGAGTGTTGTGCGCTTTTTATTTTCTTATCAACCACTGCCATTTGCTCGCCATCTGGAGTTTTTTTCTTAGCTAAAAAGCAAGAAATATTACCCTGCATTGGGTTTGGCACACTAATGGTTATTGCCCAATATATTTTTCTGGCTGAGCGGGAGCGAAATATTTCTCCAAAATGCGAGGCAACCGCTCGGCTTTTTGCAGCTAATAGGCAACCCGAAGTATCTCTATCTAAACGATGCACCAAACGAGGTGCTTCACCCCTTTTATTAGGTAGGCTTTTTAGCATTTGATCAATATGGCGTTTAGTGCCACTGCCACCCTGAACAGATAGCCCGTGTGGCTTATTAAACACAATCACATCATCATCTTCATAAAGAATTATTGAGCGCAAAAATTCGGCGTCCTTTGTAGAAAATTTAGGCGTAGCTGGTTTTGGCGCATCATCGATTGGTGGAATACGCACCTCTTGCCCCTCAACTAATCGGCTATTTGTTTTGACACGTTTTTTATCAACTCTTATTTGACCCGTGCGCAATAGTTTTTGCAACCGCCCAAAGGGAAGTTGCGGAAAATGCAAAGCAAACCAGCGATCAAGGCGCATTCCGTTTTCACCTTGTTGTACAATTTTTGAACTTACTCCACTCATGCTGGCACTCCCAAACGCACAATCAACAACCCCAAAAACAAAGCCGCAACAGAAAAGATAACCGATAAAAGCGCATAAGAGGCAGCTTGCCCTATTAGATTGCGCTCAAAAAGATAAATAACATCAAGTGAAAAGGCAGAAAAAGTAGTAAAGCCACCAAGTATGCCAACCGCTAAAAACAACCTTGCTTCTGCTTGAAATTCTGGGGTAAAGCGAGCCAAAAGACCGATTAAAATACCCATTAGAAGCGAGCCAATAATATTGACACTCATTGTAGCTATCGGGAAATAGCCTTGATGGGCTTTACCAATTAGCACCCCAATGCCATAGCGACCCATAGCACCAAGTGCGCCCCCTGCCCCAACTAATAAAAATGCCTGCATTTTATTTCTCACCTATTTTCATTATTCTTTGAGCGTATCGTTGCGAAATAATCAAGTCGCTTTTTTAGATCACGCTCAAATCCACGCTCAATCGGCGAATAAAACTTTTGCCGCCCTACTTTTTCAGGGAAATAATCCTGCCCCGAAAATCCCTCTGGCGTATCGTGATCATAAATATAGCTCTCACCATATTTCTCATCTTTCATTAGCTTAGTAGGTGCGTTCAAAATCACCTTTGGCGGCATGGGCGAGCCTGTCTGCTTTGCTAGTCTTGTTGCACTCTTAAAAGCCACATAAGTAGCATTAGATTTTGGCGCAAGGGCGAGATAGATGACTACTTGCGCTAAAGATAATTCGCCCTCTGGCGTGCCCAACATTTGATAAGCATCACGCCCTGCAATCGCTTGAGGTAAAGCGTTGGGATCAGCTAATCCAATATCCTCGCTTGCCATACGAATAAGTCGGCGAGCTAAAAACATTGGATCTTCGCCAGCATTAATCATGCGAGTGAAA
>JAJRPR010000155.1 GCA_024280655.1 Alphaproteobacteria bacterium
AAAGTTAGGTTAGACCCTGCGCCAGCACTGCCACTAAGGAGTGAATATGCGGGTGTGGTGAAATTGGTAGACACGCAAGATTTAGGTTCTTGTGCCGCAAGGTGTGGGGGTTCAAGTCCCTCCACCCGCACCATATCGCTCCTCAAGGTAAGGCAGGCAGAAATTTATGATTATCTGAAAAATTGGAACTCCCGATGCAAACGAATGAAACGCTTAACGAAGGCCTGAAACGCAAACTCTCTATCATTATTAAAAGAGAGGATTTATCATCTCAACTTGATGCTAAATTACAAGAAATGAAAGCTCAGGCAAATATTAAAGGGTTTCGACCCGGTAAAGTGCCAGTTTCTTATCTTAAAAAAGTCTATGGCGTTTCAGCTATGTCTGAAGTAATGCAAAATGCAATTAACGCAGGCGTGCAAGAAACACTTGAAATTCGTAAAGAAAAACCAGCAATGCAGCCAAAAATTGATATGGACGAAGATCAAGCCATAATCAATAAAGTGCTTGCGGGTGAAGCTGATCTGGCTTTTGAAGTTTCTTATGAAATTTTGCCAGAAATTAAATTGATGGATTTCAAATCAGTAAAGCTAGATAAGCCCGTTGTTGATATTGAAGATAAAGAAGTTGAAACAGAATTAGAACGTTTGTTCCTTAACCAACGCCAATATGAAGATAAGGGCGAAAAGGGAGTAGTTGCAGATGGTGATAAGGTTGGTCTTAATTTTGAAGGCAAGGTTGATGGAGTGCCGTTTGATGGCGGCAAAGCTGATCACTCTCATCTAGTTATTGGTTCTGGTGATTTCATTCCCGGCTTTGAAGAAAAATTAATCGGCATGAAAAAGGGCGATAAGGGCGTTATTGACGTAACTTTCCCTAAAGATTATTCAAGCGAAGATTTGGCCGGTAAAAAAGCAACATTTGATGTTGAGATTTTGCATGTTGATGCGCCAAAAGAGGGCAAGGCTGACGATGAGTTTGCTAAAACATTAGGCATGGATAATCTTGATGCGCTTAAAGATGCGGTTCGAACACAAATGACTAGCGCACTCGAAAGCATGGGCGCACAGCGTATTAAACGCCAAGTGCTAGATGCTCTTGATGATGCACATAAATTTGACGTTCCTGAGCAGTTGGTAGAGGCAGAATTTAAGTCTATTTGGGATCGTATTAATCACGAGCTTAAAGAAAGCAAAAAATCCTTTGAAGATGAAGGCACAACAGAAGAAAAAGCAAAAGCGCAATATGAGCGAATTGCAGAGCGCCGTGTTCGCTTAGGCTTGGTTGTTGCTGAAATTGGCAATATTAATAAAATTGAAATAGCAGAAGAAGAATTACAGCAAGCCCTAATGGCCGAAGTTCGCCGCTTTCCGGGGCAAGAGCAAGAGGTTTATGATGATTATCGTAAAAACCCAGATGCAGTTGCAGGATTACGAGCGCCAATTTATGAAAATAAAGTTGTAACATTCGTTTCTGAATTAGCTGAAAAAACAGAAAAGAAAGTTACTCGTGAAGAACTTGCTGAAATGATTAAAAAAGATGAAGAAGATGACGACGTGCCAAATGGTGCATAAGTCTAATAATTATTCCTATAATTTAAGGCCTTCCTTTTGGGAGGCCTTTTTTGTTGGCTTGTGACTTTATCTCTCAGGGAATTGTTATTGCGATAAGGTCAAGTTTTGGCAATTCAGAAACATTGAGAATATACTGTGAGATTCTGGATTGCCGCTGACGTGTTCCCGTTGAATCTATCCCCTTTAATTTTTGGGGGGATTACCATCACGCTCTAACTTAACCCTTGCCAACTCCTTCTTTAAACTCTTAATTTCTTCGGATGCGGACTCTTTTGAGGTGATAACTTTACCATTACCTCCAGAATATACGCTAACCCAGCTATATAAACTTTTAGGTGTAACGCCAAGTTCACGAGCTGTTTGGCTCATTGGTCGATCTGTTTCTAATGCTATCTTAGCTGAAGACTCCCTGAATTCTGCGGGATACTGCTTATATTTTCTTGATGACATTAGTTCTATTCCTTATTTTAGACTTTATACATTTTCTGTCCAGAATAGTGTAGCCACATCACAAACTCCAAAATAATTTCCTACTTGACAATCAAATAAAAACTCATAACAATTAGAAAAGTAAATTTTGGAATTTAATTATGAAAAATATTCTTATTGTCGTTATGGAGCGCATTGGCGTCGTGGGTTTGTAAAGTCCTGCGAACGATGATGCGCATCCAAAGGCTCCCTTTACGGAGCCTTTTTTATTGGTTAAATTTTGAATAGAGTAATAAGGATTTATAGGGGTTGAAAATGAGTGAACAAATGAGTGGCGCAGAAATGGTTTTAAGAGCGCTTAAAGACCAAAATGTTGAACATATTTTTGGTTATCCGGGTGGTGCGGTTTTGCCCATTTACGATGCGATATTTCAACAGGACGATATTAAACATATTTTGGTGCGCCACGAACAAGGCGCAACTCACATGGCAGAGGGCTATGCTCGCTCAACTGGAAAAGTCGGTGTTGTATTGGTTACTTCAGGGCCGGGCGCAACCAACGCAATTACTGGTCTTACAGATGCGCTACTTGATTCTATTCCCCTAGTTTGTATTTCAGGACAAGTACCAACGCCACTAATTGGTTCAGACGCTTTTCAAGAGTGCGACACGGTTGGCATTACTCGTAACTGCACTAAGCATAATTATTTAGTGAAAAAAATCGAGGATTTACCTCGTATTTTGCACGAAGCATTTTATATTGCCAGCTCGGGTCGTCCCGGCCCTGTGGTAGTTGATATTCCAAAAGATGTGCAGTTTGCTATGGGAGATTATTATAAGCCAAGCAATGAAAGCGATCATAAGAGTTATAAACCGCAACTAAACGGTGATTTGGGGGCAATAGAAGAGGCGGTTAATTTAATGATTAGGGCTGAAAAGCCAATTCTTTATACTGGTGGTGGCATTATAAATTCTGGCAAAGAAGCTAGTGAAAGTTTGCGTGAATTAGCTGAACTTACAGGTTTTCCTGTAACTTCTACTTTAATGGGTTTGGGGGCGTTTCCTGCAAAAAGCGATCAATGGCTTGGCATGTTAGGAATGCACGGAACGTATGAAGCGAATTTGGCAATGCATGATGCGGATTTAATCGTCTGTTTGGGTGCTAGGTTTGATGATAGAATTACTGGTCGCCTAGATGCTTTTGCACCAAATTCAACCAAAATCCATGTTGATATTGACCCCTCCTCAATAGGTAAAACGGTGCATATTGACCTGCCTATCATTGGTGATTGTAATAATATTATATTAGAAATGATTAGGATTTGGCGTGAGAAAACTGATCAAAACCGCCTTAGTGCTAGCTCTGTTTGGTGGAAGCAAATTGAAGAATGGCGTGATGTTAAATCACTTCGCTATGAGAATTCTGATGAAGTAATCAAGCCGCAATTTGCTATTCAACGCCTAAATGAGGCGGTGAAAGATAAAGATACCTATATCACAACAGAAGTTGGGCAACACCAAATGTGGGCGGCGCAATATTTTCAATTTAATGAGCCAAACCGCTTCATGACTTCTGGTGGGCTTGGTACAATGGGTTATGGTTTGCCAGCAGCAGTTGGCGTGCAAGTAGCGCACCCTGATGCAGTGGTGATTGATATTGCGGGTGAAGCATCGGTGCAAATGACCATGCAAGAATTTTCAACTGCGGTGCAATTTCGCCTGCCAATAAAAATCTTTATTCTCAATAATGAATATATGGGCATGGTGCGCCAATGGCAGCAACTCTTGCACGGTTCTCGCTATTCAAGTTCTTATTCTGAAAGCCTACCTGATTTTGTAAAGCTCGCTGAAGCGATGGGCGGCAAGGGAATTCGTTGTGATGATCCAGCAAAACTTGATGATGCAATTCAGGACATGCTTGATTATGACGGACCAGTTTTATTTGATTGTCGTGTAAGTAAAGAAGAAAATTGCCTGCCAATGATACCATCAGGCAAGGCGCATAACGAGATGATTTTGCCTGAAACTAAAGATATTGGTAATGTTATTGATGAGAAGGGCAAAGTTCTGGTATAAATCCTATTTTTGATACCAGCATTTTGTAATCTAAGGAAAGAAAAATGAACACAAATTTACAACCAAGCGGGTCTGCATATTTTATTACTAAACCAACGGCAGAGCCAGAGCGCCATACATTATCCGTTCTCGTGGATAATGAACCGGGAATTTTAGCTCGCATTGCAGGGCTGTTTTCTGCTCGTGGTTTTAATATTGATAGCCTTACGGTTTCTGAAACCAATCACGAAAAAGGGCGCTCTCGCATTACCGTTGTAACGGTTGCTCGTCCAAAAGTCCTTAGGCAAATAAAATTGCAACTTGAGCGTTTAATTCCAGTTCATAAAGTGCATGACCTCACTCAAGAGGGCAAATGTTTGGAGCGTGAATTAGCGCTCGTTAAAGTTGCTGGAAAGGGTGAAAATAGGGTTGAAACTTTACGCATTGCCGATGCTTTTCGGGCGCAAGTAGTTGATGCGTCAACTGAAAGTTTCATCTTTGAAATAACAGGAAAATCAAGCAAAATTGAGCAATTCATTGCGCTAATGATGCCACTTGGTTTGGTGGAAGTTGTGCGGACGGGAATTTCAGCAATATCTCGTGGTTCATCGAAAATGTAGGGTAACCTATAAGGTTTAGCGTTTCTTATGCTAAGATACTTCGCTTCGCTCAGTATGACATTTGTCGTGTTATTTTAACCCTCCATGTCATCCTGAGCGAAGCCGAAGGATCTTAAGATAAAACAATGTAAGTCATATTCGTGCTTGACACGAATATCCATTAATCATCAAACTGCATTTAGTAATCTCTAATAGCAAAGAATAATAATGACCAACCTTTCTGTAAATCTCAATGCCGTAGCGATGTTGCGTAATAGGCGTGATGTTGGTTGGCCAAGTGTTATAAATATCGCCAAAATTGCTTTGCAAGCTGGAGCGGATGGCATAACTGTGCATCCACGCCCCGATGAGCGTCATATTCGTAAAAGCGATGTCTATGATTTGAGTGAATTGCTTAAAGATTACCCTCAAAAAGAGTTTAATATTGAGGGTTATCCAACGAGTGATTTTCTTGCTCTTGTTAGTGAAATAGAGCCGCATCAAGTAACATTTGTGCCAGATGATCCAGCGCAAGCAACTTCTGATCATGGTTGGGATATTGATGCAAATGTTGAACTGCTCAAAGCCTCTATTGCAAAAATGAAGGCGTTAAATATTCGCACTTCTTTATTCATTGACGAAGACCCCAAAATGCCGCCCAAGGCAAATATAGTGGGTGCTGATAGGGTGGAGCTTTACACAGGGCCATATGGGGCAAAATTCATGTTGCCAGAAGGTGATTTCCATCTTGATCGCTTGCGCATAACAGCACGTGCGGCAAATGCTGCTGGCTTAAAAATAAATGCAGGGCATGATCTAACACTAGAAAATCTACCAGCCTTTATAAAAGCTGTGCCAAATGTCGATGAAGTATCAATAGGTCACGGCATAACGTCTGATGCTTTATTTGTCGGGTTTGCAGAAGCGGTGAAGCGATATAAAGCAGTGCTTGAATAATGGCTTTGGGCGATTATGCCTTAATCATTGGCACTTTGCTTGGCTTGTTGGTTTTATTTCAGCCAAGATTAATAAAATGGGCAAAATGGCGAGCAACAGTAACGCCCTTAGCCTCAATCATTGGTTCGGGTTTTTTGGTTTCTGGCCCAATTTTAGCACATGCTTCAGGGCGCTGGGCATTTGTAGCTATGTTTGGGCTTTGCGTAATTGGCTATCTTTATGGCTCTGTTATTCGACATAATATTGAATATGTTGAACCATATTTACAAAAAAATGCCAAAAAAGGAATTTTGTTACTTGAGCGTTCTTCTGAATTTATACTTGTCTTAGCATATTTTATTTCCATAGCCTTTTACCTCAACCTGTTTTCTGCTTTTGCACTTAGATCTTTTAATATTTCTGATGAAATATGGATTAAAGCTCTAACTTCTATAGTGCTAATTACGCTTGGAATAATTGGTTATTTTCGTGGTTTAAATGCGCTTGAGAAAATTGAAGAATATTCGGTTGGCTTTAAGCTCTCGGTGATTTTTGCACTTATTTTAGCTATTGGTATAGTGTCGATTGTGGCATTTGGTAATGGTGATTTTTCTTGGCCAGAACTTAATCATACGATGGGCATAGCAGAAATTCAGATATTGCTTGGCTTGATGATTTTAGTGCAGGGTTTTGAGACTTCACGCTATTTGGGGCATGCCTATGATGCGAAAACTAGAGTGAAAACTATGCGAGTAGCGCAATGGATTTCAACGGTGATATATGTAGTTTTTATTTTGCTGGCCACCAGATATTTTACTGGTGATCTGCCAAAAGCAGGTGGTGAAACGGCAATTATTGATTTGCTAAAACCGCTAGGGATTTTGCTTGCGCCTTTGTTAATTTTAGCGGCGATGGCATCACAACTCTCAGCCGCTGTTGCAGATATGAATGGATCTGGTGGCTTGTTGCGTGAGGCAAACGGTAAAAAATTCAATCCCCATTGGGGCTATGCGATATCAGCCATTGCATCTTTGATAATTATATGGATCGCCAATATTTATGAAATAATAGCCTTTGCCTCAAAAGCATTTATTCTTTATTATGGACTACAAAGCCTACAAGCTATTTTGGCAATTATTAGTGGCAAAAGCAAAGCAGCAAAATGGCGCATTGTTGTTTATGGTCTTGGAATTATCTTAGCAATTTTGGTAATTATTTTCGCAATTCCTGCTGGTGTTTGAGATTACACTTCGTTTAATAGTGCTAAAATCTCGATGTGAGCATCAACTTTTTGAATACTTTCCTTTGATAAAAAGAGGTTGTTCTTTTCTTTTGCCCAAACTTGCATAAAGTTAGAAACAGTTTCTTTTGCGCTATCTAAAACCATTTTTTTTGGTAGCTTAGCCTTATCTGCAAGGTAAGAAAGTTCATCTAAATTTAGCTCTGCCATCTTTTTTGTTCTTCCATATTTTAATGCTGCTTCTGTACTTGGTAAAAAACAAATAGTGGAGAGCAAGTCATAAGCTGGAGAAAGGGAGGCATGTTTTTTGTCATAATAAATTAGCGACCAGTTTTTTAGGTGCATATCATCATTGCCGATTAAAGTTGAAAAAACTAAGCGGCGGATAAATTCACTTACATCATCTAAAGATGTTTCAATTGCTAAAACGCTAGCAATATTTCTATAACTAGCTGTCCCATATTTTTTATCTGGATATACTCCAAAAACTTGCGCAAAATCTTCCATGTGAATTGAGCCAGCATCACTTCTATCAAAACGCTCAATGATAAATGCTTTTTCCCCCCGTAAAAGCCCAAGTCCTTTTGGTAGGTTTTGGATTTTATCTAAATTTATGAGATCAATATCAGGAACATTGATGCCTATTTGTTTAGCAATATGCATGAATGAGAATTCATTTTCTGGAACAGATTCAAATCTTTCTGATGGCAATTTTGCAATCCAAGAACCGCCAACCCCGTTTACTGGAATTGTTAGTTTGCTATTTTTGCCTTCATTTTTATAGGCAGAAAATTTTAATTGAACTCCAGCAAGTGAGAATTTGAAGGCTTTATTTTTACGTATCTCTAATTCTTCTTTTGTTTCATTAGATGAAATTTTTAGCCATGCCTCGCCATCAATAGGCTCAACTGTGATTGCCCCAGGTAAATCTTGCCCCAATATCCGTAATAAATTTAGCTCACGCATTGGTTTTACATTGGCTTGCTC
>JAJRPR010000156.1 GCA_024280655.1 Alphaproteobacteria bacterium
ACCCGTAACACCGCCAGTAAAGGGTTCTGCCATAACAATTATATCGTCAGCAAGCACTGAGATAGCAAGCGTAGCAATCGCTAGATAAATCCCATGTAAGCGCAGAACTGGCAAGGCAATTATCATTCCAATAATGCCAGTTAAAATGCCAGCAAGCGGTAGCGTTATAACAAACGGAATTCCCTTTGATAACATAATGGCATTTAGATAAGCGCCAAGCGCCAAAAAGGCGGCATGACCAAGACTAACCTGCCCCGTATGCCCTGTTAGTAGCATCAACCCCATGCCAGCAATGGCAAAAATTAGCACATAAGTTACTTCGCCCAAAAAGAAATCATCGAGCAATAGGGGCAAAGCTAACATTAAAATTAATAGGGCAAGATAATAAAAGGCTTGGGGGCGGTGCTTGAACAATTTGATGTCATCATCATAAGATCGCTTAAAAACAAACCGCATCGCTTAAACCTTCTTCTTGTGCATTCGTGAAAATAATCCAGCAGGTCTAAATATTAAAACCAATAACATTAAAGCATAAGGGGCAACTTGCGAATAACCAGCTGGCAAGCCATAAGCTGCAAACGGCTCTATTAGCCCAATAATAAGACCACCAATTAGCGCACCCGGCAATGAGCCAAACCCACCAATTACCGCGGCGGCAAATGCCTTTATGCCAAGTAAGCCAGTTGATGGATCAACCGCGCCTTTTGAGGCAAATAATATCCCAGCGACTGCTGCAACAGATCCGCCAAGCGCCCAAACTAAACTTTGAATTCTTTTAACTGGAATGCCAACATAATAGGCGGCTAGCTGGTTTTGTGATGCGGCTTGCATTGCTTTGCCCAATTTTGCTTTTTTGAAAAACAAAAACAAAAACATGGTGAGCAAAAGCGTTACAATAATAACCGCCACTTCCTCAAAGCCTAATACCACCCCCCCAAAGTGAACTTCTCTACCAGCAAATGGTGTTTCTAATAATTGTGGCTCATGCGACCAAATAGCGCCAGCGGCAAAACGAATTATAAAACCAAGCGCAATGGTTAGAATAATAACGGCAATTTGCGGCTGTCCAAACATGCGCCGAATAACCACCACATCCAGCAAATACCCAAGTAGCGCCATAATAAGAATGGCTAAAGGAATAGCCAGCCAAAAACTAAAACCTAAATATTGCTCATTGGTCAACCAGATGGTGATAAATGCCCCCATCATCATAAAATCACCTTGCGCAAAATTCACTGCTTCAGTAGCTTTATAAATCAACACAAAACCAAGCGCTATCAGCCCATAAACGCTACCATTTGCTAGCCCACTAATAGCCAGTTGCCAAAAATCCAAATCTGCCTCCCTTTAGCAAATTATCTTTGCTATCCTTATTTGTAGAAAACCACATTAAAGGAGTTATGCCAAGCAATTAATAAACTAGCAGATAGACTTATTGTTTTGAAGAGCCTTCTATATTTTTTGTACAATTACATTGCCAGCTGAATAACCAGCGCCGAATGAGCAAATAATACCGATATCTCCGCTTATTAAATCATCTGAATATTGTGAAAATGTAATGATTGAGCCAGCTGATGATGTGTTGGCGTACTCTTGCAAAATATTTGGTTGCTGGTCTGCTTTTGGCTCTTGTCCTAAGACCTTACGCCCTATCATGTCATTCATTGATTTATTAGCTTGGTGCAACCAAAGGCGTGAAAGATTATTGGCGCTGATATTATTTTCGCTTAGATGCTGTAATATTAATTTCGCAACCATTGGCACAACTTCTTTGAACACTTTGCGTCCATTTTGCATGAATTGCATATCACGCTGATCGTCCATTCCATTCCTATAGGTGCGGCGTAAAAACCCACTATTATTGCGTATATTATTTGAAAAACTGGTCAGGCATTTTGTTGAAATAATTTCAAATTGCTCACTCGATTTTGCGCTATTTTCTTCTTCAAGAACCAAAGCAGTGCAAACATCACCAAAAATAAAATGACAATCCCTATCACGCCATTCAACGTGGGCGGAACATATTTCGGGGCTGATAATTAAAACCCGTCTAGCTGATCCTGATTTAATCATATCATTAGCTACTTGAATGGCAAAAGTTGCAGAAGAGCAGGCGACATTCATATCAAAAGCAAAACCATTAATGCCAAGTGCTTGTTGCACTTCTATTGAAATTGCAGGATAAGCACGCTCAAAATTTGAACAGGCAACAATTATACTATCAATATCGGCAGATTGTAATTTTGCTTGTTCAAGAGCGATTTTTGCGGCTTTGAGCGACATTTCAGCTTGAATGGATAATTCGTCATCTGAGCGTTTTTCAAGAATAGGGTGCATGATTTTGGGGTCAAGCACTCCTGATTTATTCATTACATAGCGGTTTTTAATTCCTGAAGCTTTGAAAATAAATTCTTCGCTTGAATGAGTAATAGGCTCTCTTTCGCCTGATGCAATTTCTTTGGCATATTTCTCATTTTGCAAATCGGCATATTGGTTAAATGACTTAACCAACTCTTTATTCGAAATTGCTTCGCTAGGGGTAAAGACACCAGAGCCGCTTATTACTATTTTTGCCAAGTTCAAATCCTATTTTTATAAAGGCTACTATTTATAATTGATTAGAACAAGAAATAATTTTCTAGCTGTGATTAAAAATAATTGTCTTAATTGCTGACATTTCATATAGTCCTTCAAGTCCTTTTTCACGGCCAAAGCCTGATTTCTTACAGCCACCAAAGGGCAATTCATTACCATCACCTGCACCGTATGAATTTATAAAAATCTGCCCTGCACGAATTTTTTTGGCAACTCTAATTTGGCGTGCGCCATCATTTGACCAAACCGAGCTTATTAGACCAAATTCAGTGTTGTTTGCTAGTTTAATGGCATCTTCCTCATCTTTGAAGGGGAAGGCGCAAAGCACAGGGCCAAAAATTTCTTTTTGTGCTAAATCAGATTTTGCTGGAACATTCGAAAATAAATGCGGTGCAATATAATTGCCGCTCTTTGGGTCATTATTAGCGATTTTCCCTGTTGCTAAAAGCTCAAGATTTTCTTGTTTGGCTTGTTCGATAAAGGCGTTGACAATTTTAAGCTGCTTTTGACTAATAAGCGCTCCAAGATCAAAATCTGCATCATGAGGCCCAGCCACTAATTCCTTAAATTTTGTTGCTAGTTTATTGATAAATTCATCATAGATTGATTGTTCTATGAGAACTCTTGACCCAGCTGAGCATACTTGTCCAGAATTATGAATTATGCCGCTAACAATCACTGGCAAGGCTTTTTCTAAATCTGCATCTGCAAAAACCACCTGTGCTGATTTTCCGCCCAATTCCATTGTTACACCACGATTATTTTTTGCAGCGGTTTGCTGAATTATAGTTCCAGTTATTGGTGAGTCAGTAAAAGAGATAAAATCAACATCTTTATGAGAGCTTAGAGCTGCTCCTGCTTCAATTCCAGTTCCAGCAACTATATTTAATACCCCATCTGGCACTCCTGCGATAATGCTTAGTTCGCCAACTCTTAAAACGCTTAAACATGCATCTTCTGCTGGCTTAATTACTAGTGAATTGCCCATATCTAAAGCTGCACCAATTACCCGCCCAAGAATTTTTGAAGGATAATTCCAAGGAATAATGCCTGCAACAACACCGTGTGGCTCACGTAAAGTTAGTGCCAAAAAATCGCCCTTCATTGGGATTGTATCGCCGTGCATCTTATCTGCTGCGCCGCCATAAAATTCAAAATATCGTGCTAGGCCAGCAATATCAGATTTTGCTTGGCTTAATATTTTACCCGTATCTTTTGCCTCAAGTTCGGCTAATTCATTTTTATGTTTTTCAATCAAAAATGAGAATTTTAATAATATTCGCCCCCGCTCAGTGGCAGACATTTTGCCCCATGCGCCCTTTTCATAAGCATGGCGAGCAGCGCGCACTGCTAAATCAATATCTCTTTTTGAGCTCTCAGGAATAGAGGCAAAGGATAGGCCATCAGAGGGAGAAATAACATCTAATTTTTTGCCTGAAATAGCAGGACATAATTTGCCAGCAATAAGGTTTTTATATTGTTTTTTATTTGTCATTTTATTTTTCCTCAAATCCATTAGCGAATGGCATATCTATAACAACGATATATGTTTGATAAAAACTATAATATGAACCCATCTAAAATTGCAAAGATAAGTAGTAAACTTAATTGAGTTAAGGAGGCAAAGAATGTTTTCATTGCGTGTTTTTTATCAGGGTTTATGATAAGTTGTGCATTGCGCCATAAAAATAAAGCACCGCCAGTTGCAGCGCCAATGAAATAAATCCACCCCATACCGTAAAAAATTGGCAATAAGGAAAGCGCTACCAACAAAATTGTGTGCGCCATGCTAATTTTAGCGGTTGTTGCAAATCCTAAAACCTGTGGCAACATAGGGACTTTTGCAGCAACATAATCATCATTTATTGCAGTCGCTAAGCTCCAAAAATGTGGGGGTGTCCAAAGGAAAAGCACTATTGCTAGAATAAGCGGTGCTGGGGCGATAACAGGATTTACTGCGGCTGCACCAGCAAGTACTGCAAAAGTTCCTGCAAGCCCACCAAACACGATATTTATTGGGCTTTTGCGTTTAAGCCAAATTGTATAGATGACGATATAAAAGAAAGCCGCAAGAAAAATATAAAGTGCAACATATATATTTAATATTACTGCTGCGCTAAAAATTGCTAACAATAATAAAGATAAAATTATACTCGGCCATAGCCAGCCAACCTTAAATTCTCCAGTTACAAATGGGCGGTTTTTTGTGCGGGGCATTAGCGCATCAATATCGCGCTCATAATATTGGTTAAATGCACCTGCGCTGGCAGAAGAAAGAAATACTGTACCAGCTAAGATAAAAATCTGAAAAATACTAAGATTTATGTTAGGGGTCATAGCAAGTCCTGCTACCCCACATAACATTATGCTAAAACCAACACGCAGCTTAAACACATTAACAACATTACTCACAAAACTAGACACTAATTAAGCCCTCCAACAAACTCTTAGAGACTTTTTCTCACTCTAAATGATATATTGTCAAGCAAGTAAATATAAACTCTTTTTGTATAGTAAGAGATTTGATGCGAAAAAGCAGCATATAAATTGCAAGAATAATTAATGTTTGCGTTTTTTAGATATCCCATGTTTTGTTTTTGCCCAAAAATATGGTTTTACCATTAATTCATAGGCGGCTAAAAATGCAGCGATACCACTAAGCGCCCAATATATTGGTAAGGTGAAAAGTGCTAAAGAAAGCTTTTGGTTTTTTAATCGCATAACTCCAACAATAGAATGAGATATGGTTGCTATATATCCAACTACCAAAATAAACAGCTGGAAGAACAGCCAGATATCACCTTGTTGAAGGCCAAAATTGCCGATAGTAATAAACCTAATAATAAGCGCTATAAGAAATAATGTATGTAATGGAGCGCTGATTATTAAGCTGCCAACATAAATTTGAAATGCTAGAAAATTTTTCCAACCTGCATCTTTTAGGAATTGTTTGGCAAAGCGATTATGCACGATAAATGTTTGCATCCAACCTTTCATCCATCTGGTGCGTTGCGCCATCCATGCGCCTAGAGACACGGGTGCTTCTTCATAGGTACGAGAAGCTAATGTGCCTGTTTTATAGCGAAGTCTTGAAAGCCGAACACCAAGATCTGCATCTTCTGTTACATTAAATGCATCCCAACCACCAACTTCATAAAGTGATTGCACTCGAAAATGATTTGAAGTTCCGCCAAGTGGCATAGGAAAACGCCAACGAGCAAGTGCTGGCAACATTACGCCAAATAGGCCGCTATATTCAGCGGCAAATAGAGTTGTGAGCCAACTTTCTTTGGCATTATCAATCACTAATTCTGCTTGCACACAATCAATACTAGGATCACTATAAAACCTTGTAGCTGCTAGACGTAACTGGTCTGTTTCAGGTATGTCTTCTGCATCATAAATTACCAGATATTTGCCACGCACGGTTGGCAAAGCATAATCAAGGGCTTTTGGTTTGGTGTGCGGTGCAGATTTTGGAACTATAATTAACTCAAAATTCGCATTTTCATTTAGAATTTTTTGTACTGCTTTAATTGTGTTTGGGCTTTCAGATTCAACTATGAACTTAATATCTAATTTTTCTATTGGGTAATCTAATGTGCGCATTGCTTTGGTTAATTGTTCAACCATTTGCGCCTCATCCCTTAGAGGTATGAGGATTGAATAGATTGGCAAATGAATGTCTTCTAACATATTAGCGTTAGGTTTCTTTTCAGTGTAAAATAACTCAAAAAGCGCAGCTATTCGAAGCCATGCAGGAAGCAAAAATAAAATTATTAATAGTGGCAATAATAGTGGGGTAAATGAAGGAGGGGGTAATATTACCAGAGCGATTATTAATATAAGGGAAAATAGAAATATCAAACGAGCTGGTATTGTGAGGTCAAGATGGGCGCTTGCAAATGGCCATCGCCTAGCTAAACGTTGCTGAGCTTCGTCCGTTAGTTTTTGCTGATTTGATTTTATTATTGCAGATCTTAAAGCTCGTTTTGGTACAATGCAAATATTTATATTTTTATGGTTTTGCGCTTTTACTTGCTCACTTAGTGCAAGGATTTTATTAATATCTGGGCTGATAAAAATTATCTCTTTATCAAATAATTTAGCTGAAAAGCTTTCCAATGACCCTACATCATCAAGGCGAAAATTATTTGTAACAATTTCAATGTCTTGTGGTACAAATTCGCTATAAGGCAGGGCGCAATATTTAGCTGCAGATTGATAGACAAACTGTTCATTAATTTCCATGCGAAAAATTAAATATTCAAATATATCGATAGATAATTTTTGTGCAGAAATAATAATATCTTGAGTGTCGTGATGTTTATTATCGCTATGCAATAGGATATATTTTATCAACTCAGTTTTACTCAACATAGGTACTCATATCACTTTTGAATCATTGCTTTTCTAATTGCCAAAGCCTATCAATACCATGATAAAGGTTTTGCATTATTTGCATTTCGCTA
>JAJRPR010000157.1 GCA_024280655.1 Alphaproteobacteria bacterium
GAAAATTCTTGGTGATATAAATGCGCTATCATTACCATATCTACCATATTATTTTGTACCATTTTTCTATATGGCTCAAGCTCCTCAATTTGCCAGCTTTTTGTAATATCAACAAAGCCAAGATGAGAATCTTTTTCAGATGAGCCGTGCCCCGGAAAATGCTTTAATGAGGTAAGAATATTAGCTTCCCTATGCCCTTTTACAAATGCCGTTGCATAAACAATTACATCTTTTGCATTGTCAGAAAAAGAGCGCCCATATCTAGCAATTATTGGATTATTTTTATTGATATTTAGATCAACTACAGGGCCAAAATTTAGATTAAATTTTAGCGCAGACAAATCCCTTGCCATAGCACCATAAATTCTTTTTGCGCTTGCTACGTTTTGCCCACGTGCAATTTCATAAGCTGATTGAATTTCCTTAAACCCAACAGATCTAGTTAGGCGCTCAATAGAGCCACCTTCTTGATCAATAGCAATAAAGGGCGGCAAAGCAGCGCCGCTTGATAAAAAACCTTCATTCATTGCTTTGACATTAGCCAATGATGAAACATTAAATTTAAGATACATTATGCCGCCAATGCGCCCTTGCTCAATTAACAAGCGCGTATCGGCAACAGACTTATCAGAGGTTTTATCGCCCTGAAAACCAAGCAAAATCATCTGCCCTGCCATTTGCTCTAATGTTGCGGCTTGCGCTTTCGAAATTGTTGCACTTGTCAAAGACAACGCTAGACCCATAAATAATACGGCAATAATCAAAAGCGATTGCTTGAAAAAAACTGTTAAATTTATCACAAAAAAATATCCTAATGCGCTAGCAATTACTGATTTGATAAAATAAGGGCGACACTAAGACCACCATAAAGCAAATATTAGGAAATGCTACGCTGTAAAAGTCTTATATTAAAATTCTACCACTTTTTTGCACCCCCCACACTTAACCCCTTCCCGCAAAAGGGGGAGGGCTGGGGTGGGGGGTTCAATATTAGATAACTTAAATTAAAGATTTTGACGATATTTAATCAAATCTTCAACCACTGATGGATCAGCTAATGTAGAAATATCACCAAGCGAGCCATAATCATTTTCTGCAACTTTTCTTAATATGCGCCGCATAATTTTGCCCGAACGAGTTTTTGGCAATCCCGGCGCCCATTGAATATGATCTGGCGTACAAATTGGCCCAATTTCTTTTCTTACATGTTTACGAAGCTCTGCCCTAAGCTCTTCACTTGGCTCAACCCCTGCCATCAAAGTAACATAGCAATATATCCCCTGCCCTTTAATATTATGCGGATAACCAACCACCGCAGCCTCAGAAACCGCAGGATTTGAAACAAGCGCACTTTCAATTTCAGCAGTGCCAATCCTGTGTCCCGAAACATTAAGCACATCATCAACTCGACCAGTAATCCAATAATAGCCATCCCCATCACGCAAGCAACCATCACCAGTAAAATAATAGCCCTTATATTGCTCAAAATAGGCCGAAACAAACCTTTCATGGTCACCATAAAGCGTACGCATTTGACCCGGCCAACTATCCTTAATCGCCAACACACCCCGTGCTTCAATTTCGTTGAGTTCTTCGCCAGTATTAGGCTCAAGAATAACTGGTTGCACCCCAAAAAATGGCTTGGTTGCCGATCCCGGTTTTGTGGCAATAGCGCCCGGTAATGGGGTTATCATGAAACCGCCAGTTTCTGTTTGCCACCAAGTATCAACAATAGCGCAATTCTCGTGCCCAACTTGCTCATAATACCACATCCACGCTTCAGGATTTATTGGCTCGCCAACCGTGCCCAAAATTCGCAATGACGAAAGATCTGCTTTTTCAACATATTCATTGCCCATTCCCATAAGCGCCCGAATAGCCGTTGGGGCAGTATAAAAAATATTGACCTTATGCTTATCAACCACCTGCCAAAAGCGAGAAGCATCTGGATAAGTTGGCACACCTTCAAACATTAATGTGATAGCGCCATTGGCCAACGGGCCATAGACAATATAAGAGTGCCCAGTAACCCAACCAACATCAGCAGTACACCAATAAATGTCACCCTCCTGATAATCAAAGGTCACTTCATGGCTAAAAGCAACATAAAGCAAATAACCACCCGTTGTATGCAACACGCCCTTTGGCTTGCCAGTTGAGCCTGAAGTATAAAGAATAAATAATGGATCCTCGGAGTTCATAGGTTCAGGCGCACAATCGCTTGAGGCATTTTCCATTTCTTTATGATAATGATAATCACGCCCTTCATCAAAAGCTACATCTGCACCAGTGCGCTCAACTACCAAAACTTTAATATTAGAAAGTTCAGCCAAAGCCTCATCAACATTTGCCTTTAGGGGCACAGTTTTGCCGCCTCGCACTGCTTGGTCAGCAGTAACAACAACACTAGTATCGCAATCTATGATGCGGCTTTTAAGCGCTTCAGGAGAAAACCCGCCAAACACCACCGAATGCACCGCACCAATACGAGAACAAGCCAGCATGGCATAAGCGGCTTCGGGAATCATCGGCATATAAATGCAAATTCTATCACCCTTTTTAACGCCCATAGATTTAAGAACATTGGCTAATTTACAAACATGCTCATGCAATTCATTATAAGTAATATGCTTTGATTGCTCGGGGTCATCACCCTCCCAAATAATAGCAGTTTGCTCACCACGTTCCTCTAAATGGCGATCAATGCAATTAGCACTTACATTAAGCTCTCCATCTTCAAACCATTTAATCGAAATATCAGGATAGGCAAAGCTAGTATTCTTAACTTTGGTAAAAGGCTTCATCCAATCAAGGCGCTTGGCTTGCTCACCCCAAAACTCATCAGGATTATTTACCGATTGAGCATACATTTCTTCATATTTATTTTTATCTATTTTTGCCCGTGCAACAATATTTGCTGGTGGTTCAAATAATTTTTCTTCACTCATAACAATCTCCCAATTTAAACATACTCTATTTTAGAGCTTTGATTATGTACAAGCAAGCAAACATTTTCATGCTTCACCACAAAGTAACCTTATGGCGCTATAATCTAAGCAAAATTATTATTCATGAGGCAATTTGTGAGCGAAGCTAAAAAAATTAACCCCAATCGCGGTGAAGAACATAAAAGTTCGACGGGGCTTAGACCGGTAAGGCTTAATGAAATTAACCAAGTACATATTTGGCTGTTACAGGCAATTGATCCATCACCCTTCTATAATGAGAGCTTTAAGAAATTTGAAAAATCTCGCCTAACCAAATCTTATTTATTGCAGCTATTTGATCATGATCCAGCCCATATAATGCTAATGCTTGATAATGAAGAACCATGCGGGTTTATGATTTC
>JAJRPR010000158.1 GCA_024280655.1 Alphaproteobacteria bacterium
GTTTGAACTGAGTGATAGAAATGCTGATACTGGCGATAGTTTTAAAATTGATTCTGATATCAGCCTTATTGATGGTGAATTATCGATTGCTTTTACAGCAGAAAATATCACCACAGGTAGAGTGATTAAGGTTGCAGTTCCGTTCAAAATGTAATAATAAAAAAGGCTGCAACTTTTATTTTGTGACAGCCTGATTAATCATTTTAACAAAATATGCGTACGTTGTCATTCTGAACAAAGTGAAGAATCTTTAACTAGGAGTCTAAGATACTTCGCTTCGCTCAGTATGACACTTAGCGTTTATCATTTAGCGTGAATAAAATTCTACAACCAAATTTGGTTCCATTTGAACTGGATATGGCACATCAGCTAAATTTGGCACAGAAACATATTTTGCGCTTAGTTTCTCATGATTTGCTTCAACATAATCAGGCACATCACGCTCAGCTAGTTGTGTCGCTTCAAGCACAAGCGCAAGTTGCTTAGATTTTTCTTTAATCTCAACAACATCACCAGCCTTAAGGCGGTATGATGGGATATTGACCTTGTTGCCATTAACCAGAACATGTCCATGATTTACAAATTGGCGAGCCGCAAAAACCGTTGCAACAAATTTTGCACGATATACTAGCGCATCAAGACGGCTTTCCAAAAGACCAATAAGGTTTTCACCTGTATCACCCTTAATACGAACAGCTTCGCTATAAAGACGCTTAAATGATTTTTCGGTAATATTGCCGTAATAGCCCTTTAGTTTTTGCTTAGCACGTAACTGAAGACCAAAATCAGAAAGTTTAGATTTGCGACCTTGTCCGTGCTGACCTGGGCCGTATGAGCGAGTATTTACTGGAGATTTTGGGCGACCCCAAATATTTTCACCTAAACGGCGATCAATTTTATATTTTTGTGAATGACGCTTCGACATCGTAGCTCCTTTCAAGAACATTAACTAAAAAGATACCACGCCCTCCTCTGCTTTAGGGCAAAACCCCAAAACCGACAGGCTCCAAATTTAATCAGGAAAACCTCGGGTGCGCCCATATTTCACTTAAAAAGCAAGCAATAGGTTTGCGCTTTTTATGGGCAAAAATCATATATGTCAAGCAAACAGAAATATTTGATTTTGATCAGCATTGCTTTCATCAGTTCTGTTTGACAGAACCTCTTTTGCGTACTAGCTTTAGTGTGTGATACACATACCTTTGCCAACAAAGAGAAGTAAAATGACACAAACACTAGAGCCAATATTTCCGGGTGAGATTCTGCTAGAAGAATTCTTAAAGCCTAATAATATTAGTCAAGAGCAATTATCACGAGATATAGACGTGCCAAAGAGCCGCATCTCTAATATTGTGCATGGGCAAAGAGCAATAACAACCGACACAGCCCTGCGCCTCTCCGCCTATTTTGGCACAACACCAGAATTTTGGCTTAACCTGCAATCAGAATATGAATTACGTTTAGCTCGCCAAACTACTTGGCCTGATATTGAGCCTAGAATTAGGAAGTTTGGTTAATTATTAAGAAGCACCTTTTGATTGATTATGATATTTACATAATAACTGCGCATTATCTAAACTGGTTTCGCCGCCTTTCGACCAAGGAATAATATGATCAGCCTGATATTCTGACCATGAAACTCTTGCCTCCTTTTCATTTTTTTCTTCATCTAAGCATTTTTTACAAACCCCGTCACCATTACGATATATTTCGATTCTTTGAGCCTCATTAAATACTCGTTTAGAATCTTTTCTGGCAATCTCAATATTATTGTCGCTTAAATACTTAAAGAAATTATGTCGAAGAATAATATCTCGCTCTTGCAAATCACGAGAGCCTTGCTGTCGATTGTCACTGAAGTTAATTACATCGTTATCATTAGAATCATGCTTTCGCCAGCGTTTATGAAAGCTCCCAAAAAATAATTTTAATTGGGCTTTAATTTTATTATCTATTACGTAGTATTTATTCAAGTATCGAATAAGAACATAAAATGATATAATAAAATACTCTCGCTTAAGTTCTTTGATCTTTCCGTTATCGGCAAGCATTGGGTCATTATCAAAAAGATGATAAAAAGTATTTAGATTATTCAATACTGATTTTGCTACTCTTTCTTCTTCATAACTATCATCCCCAATTCCTTTCTCAATTTGACTCTTATCAATCAGATCTTGGATTGCTGTATCCTTCATATCAGGATAGCCATCTTTTATCTCAATCAATAAAAAACGTGCCGACATTGCTAAATGTTCCATTCGGTTATTGCCCCGATCAATAATCTTAAAAAATTCATGTTTGTTAGGATTTTCATTAACTGGTACATATTTTTTATAATCAAATGTTATATCATCAGCATATTTTACTAAAAAGTTTCGAATTCTAGAAGATAGTCTAGCATGCGCTATTTCCATAGAGTTTAACGATTCTCCTTGTTGTAAACGCCAAAAAATCTCGGTGGCAACATTTTGGTGCTTAGGATCATTCTTTTTTTCAATGTTTGATATTACATCAGCATTCATTTTTAAACTTGAAAAATACCGCCTTTTATCAGCCTCAAGATGCTCATATTTTTTTCCACCCACCCCATCAAACTCTTCTAACGTCTTAGGAAGAGTTAGTTTTCCTGCAAAAAAATCTTGCAAAGTATTTATACGTTGTTGACCATCAATTACTTCTAGAACTGTTTTATTTTCATTTATTCTAACCTCACGAAGAACAAGACGTGGGACATAATATTTACGAAATATACTATCTAACAACGCTTGTTTTTTCTTTTTCCTCCAAACGGTTTTCCTCTGATATGGTGGACGAGTAACATAATCCTCTGCATATTCATGGAAGTCTTTTAATTGAATCAAGTCATTTTTAATAGTATATTCTTCTTGCGGATTATATGTCATCTCTCTTTATCCTCTTTTTAGAAAAACCAATAGAACACTTAGGTATTCTAAATTAAGCTTCCTGTTTTCACAAGCACCTACTATCACCTCTTCTCATGCCGCCGCTCAAGCGCCGCAATCACCCCACGAAACGTCCTCACCTCTTGTGCGTTAAACTTTGCCCGATTTAGCATATTGCGGATATTTGTAACCATTGAGGGGCGTTTTTCTGCTACTGTGAAAAACCCTGCTTCATCAAGCGCATTTTCTAGGTGCGTGAACATGCCTGTTATTTCGCCTTTGCTCGCTGGCTCGCCTATGGTTTCTTCAAACGGTACAGGCTCATTTGCATTTTTTGCCCGCCGCCATTCATAGGCTAAAACCAAAACCGCCTGCGCAATATTTAGCGAGGCAAACGCCTCCTCAACTGGCAGGGTTACAATCGCATCACTAAGCGCAACTTCTTTATTATTTAGCCCCCAGCGCTCACGCCCAAATAACAGCCCTGCCTTTTGCCCTTTAGCAATAGTTGCAACCATTTTTGTTGCCGCCTCATCAGGACCAATTACTGGTTTGAACATATCTCGCTTTCGTGCTGTTGTTGCAAACAACAGCGAAATATCGGCAACCGCTTCCTCAACAGTTTCAAAAACCTGAACCCGCTCAATTACATGATCCGCCTTTGCGGCAGCATTTGCCGCCCTTTCGCTAGGCCAGCCATCTCGTGGGTTTACCAAACGCAAATCCCACAAGCCAAAATTTGCCATAGCCCGTGCCGCCGTGCCAATATTCTCGCCTAATTGTGGCTCGCATAAAATTATCACTGGCGTTGGTGATAGATTGATTTTTTTTGTTCTGTCAGTTCCAGCCATTTTTCCAAACTTCTTCTTGCTAGGGTCAATGCCTAGTAACAAAGAGAGCAAATTGTTTCAAGAGTTCGTGAATGATATAAGCACAACTTGCAAAGAACTTTTGCTTGTGCCAGTATTTTTATAACTGTTATATCGTGCAATCTGTCATGCTGAGCCAACCTGTCATGCTGAGCGTAGCCGAAGCATCTTAGACCCTTCGGCTTCGCTCAGGGTGACATGAATACTAAGGGTAGCATGGAGGCTAAGGTGGCATCGAATTAAAAATCATTACATGACATATTAAACTCCAACATAAGGAATTCAGAATGACAAAATCAGGGAGTTGCCATTGCGGCAATGTAAAATTTGAAGTTAGCAGCGAACCACTAGCAATGAAGCAATGCCATTGTAATGCTTGCAAACGCCTTACTGGCACAGGCCATAATGTGCAGGCATTTTTTAACAAAGATGATGTCAAAATCAAAGGCGAAACCAGCACACACGAATCAACATCTGATGCTGGCAATATTCGCACTCGTCACTTTTGCCCAAATTGCGGCTCACGGCTTTTCGCTTATAATTCTGCTATGCCTAATGTTATTGGCATTCCTGCTGGCTCTTTTGATGATAGCTCATGGTTCAAGCCAGAGGTTATTCTTTATAATTCTGATCGCCCAACTTGGGATACAATAGATAAAACTATTAAAACCCATGATTTAATGTAGATCCTACCCTTTGACTATAGTAAATCTAATGCTATATGAGCGCCAGATAGTTCTTAAATATTTTAAGAGCGCCTTTAACTAAAAAATTTGGAGCATTTTATGAGCAAGATTAAAGTTGCAAACCCTGTTGTTGAACTAGATGGCGATGAGATGACACGTATCATCTGGCACGCAATTAAAGAAAAGCTAATTTTCCCCTATCTTGATATTGATCTAAAATATTTTGATCTTGGAATAGAATATCGTGATGAAACAGATGATCAAGTAACTATTGATGCCGCTCATGCAATTCAAAAATATGGCGTTGGCGTTAAATGCGCGACCATCACTCCAGATGAAGATCGGGTTGAAGAATTTGGTCTTAAAAAAATGTGGCGCTCGCCAAATGGCACAATTCGTAATATTTTAGGCGGCGTAATTTTTCGTGAGCCAATTATTTGTAATAATGTTCCTCGCCTTGTTCCGGGTTGGACACAGCCAATCATTATTGGTCGCCATGCTTTTGGTGATCAATATCGTGCAACAGATTTCAAATTTCCGGGTAAAGGCAAACTAAGCATCAAATTTGTTGGTGATGATGGTACTGAAATTGAGCATGAAGTTTATGATGCGCCCTCCTCTGGCATTGCTATGGCGATGTATAATCTTGATGATAGTATTCGTGATTTTGCTCGTGCTTCGCTTAACTATGCTCTGGATCGCAAAGTGCCATGTTATCTTTCAACCAAAAACACCATTATGAAAATTTATGATGGCCGCTTTAAAGATATTTTCCAAGAAATCTATGAAGCTGATTTTGAGGCTGATTATCAAAAGGCTGAAATTTGGTATGAGCATCGTTTGATTGACGATATGGTTGCCGCCGCTATGAAATGGTCTGGCGGCTATGTTTGGGCATGTAAAAACTATGATGGTGATGTGCAATCAGACACAGTGGCGCAAGGTTTTGGCTCACTCGGGCTAATGACTTCTGTTTTGCTTTCACCCGATGGAAAAACTGTTGAAGCAGAGGCGGCGCACGGCACAGTGACCCGTCATTATCGCCAGCACCAAGAGGGCAAAGAAACTTCAACCAACTCAACGGCTTCAATTTTTGCGTGGTCACGTGGTTTGGCACATCGTGCAAAACTTGATGATAATAAAGAATTAGCAAATTTTGCGACTACGCTTGAAACGGTCGTAGTGGATACTATTCAAAGCGGACAAATGACCAAAGATCTTGCACTACTTGTAGGGCCAGAGCAAGAATGGCTTTCAACTATGGGCTTTTTAGAAGCGATTGATGCTAATTTGCAAAAAGCAATGGCATAAGTTAGCCACTTACAAACGGTATTATTGGGGCGGAACATTTCATGTTCCGCCTTTTTTATTTTCAGTAGTGGCTTTAACTAGGATTATGCTGGTTGCTTCATTGTTTCTTATTATGCTTATCAACAAAAGCAGCACAATAAAAAACAAACACCAAAGGAATGATTATTTTTTTAAGTGTTCAGCAATTTCATCTATTGCTTGTTGAGCTTTTGTACCATCTGGGCCGCCTGCTTGCGCCATGTCGGGGCGTCCTCCTCCACCTTTTCCGCCCATTGCACTTGAGCCAATTCGCACCAAATCAACTGCGTTGAATTTATCAGTCAAATCGCTCGTAACACCAACTACTATTGCGCCCTTGCCATCGGCGCTTACTGCGGCGATTGCTACTATGCCTGAGCCTAGCGATTTTTTGCCCTCGTCAACCAAGGCTTTAAGATCACGTGGGGAAATACCGCTCACCGCACGACCTTGAAATTTTATTCCTGCGATTTCTTGAGTGTCCGATCTTGAACTATCTGAAGAACCGCCCATTGCGAGTTTTTTCTTGGCTTGCGCTAATTCACGCTCTAGTTTTTTCCGTTCTTCAAGCAAAGAAGCAACTCGGCTTGCTGCATCATTTGGTGCAGTTTTTAACGAGGTCGCAATTTGTTTTAATTGCTCATTTTGCTGTTCTAAATATGTGCGAGCATTTTTTGCCGTTAAGGCTTCTATCCTACGCACGCCAGAGGCAACCGAAGTTTCTGCAGTGATAGTAACCAAACCAATATCACCTGTCCGATTTACGTGCGTGCCACCGCATAATTCCATTGAATAGGCCTTTTCTTTGTCGCCTAGTTCTTGACCCATGGAAACCACTCGAACTTCATCATCATATTTTTCACCAAATAACGCCATTGCGCCAGCTTCTCTAGCATCATCAACTCCCATAAGGCGTGTTTCGACCTTGCCATTTTGCAAAATTATATCATTGGCGATTTGCTCGATTTGTTTAATCTCGCTAGCGCTAATAGGTTTGGTGTGAGAAAAATCAAAGCGTAGTTTTTGCGCATCAACTAACGAGCCTTTTTGCACAACGTGAGTGCCTAGCACCTTGCGCAATGCTTCATGTAAAAGATGGGTAGCGGAGTGATTTGCACGAATAGAGTGACGGTTCTTATTATCAACCTTAAGCTCTAATGGTATACCAATTTTGATGTTTCCTTTTAGGATTTTTATTTGATGCGCAAAAATAGAGCCGATTTGCTTAAAGGTATTCTCAACTTTTATTTCGATACTATTGGTTGACATTGTGCCAATATCACCAACTTGCCCGCCGCTTTCTGCATAAAAAGGCGTTTGATTAACAATGGCAAAACCACTGTCACCCTCATTTAATTCCTGAACAATCTTTCCATTATTTACAAGAGCTACAATTTCACCTTCTGAGCCTTCACTCGTATAACCTAGAAATTCTGTTGGTGCTATTTTATCAGCCAATTCAAACCAAACTTTATCGGTTGCTGCGCCGCCTGCCCCTGCCCAACTTTTACGAGCTTCTGCCTTTTGTGCTTCCATTGCTTTTTGAAAGCCAATTAGATCAACATTAATAGAGCGGTTTCTTAGGGCATCTTGTGTAAGATCGAGCGGAAAACCGTAAGTATCATAAAGTTTGAATGCTGTTTCACCATCAAGCATGTCGCCCTTATTAAGTGATGACGTCTTATCATCTAAAATTGATAGCCCTTTACTAAGAGTTTTTAAAAAGCGCTCTTCTTCAAGTTTTATGGTTTCACCTATCATAGTTTTGCCAATTTCCAATTCTGGATAGGCCTGCCCCATTTCACTAACTAAAACTGGCACGAGCGAGTGAATAATAGGCTCTTTTGCGCCCAATAAAGTTGCATGACGCATGGCTCGTCGCATGATACGGCGTAATACATATCCACGACCCTCGTTTGTTGGCAACACCCCTTCGGCGATTAAAAATGACATTGCACGTAAATGATCGGCAATTACACGGTGCGAGGATCTGTTCTCAGCAGTTTCTGGTGTGCCAGTTGCATTTATTGATGCGTTAATCAAAGCACGGAATAAATCAATGTCATAATTATCGTGTTTGTCCTGAATAATTGCCGATAATCTTTCTAAGCCCATTCCTGTATCAATAGATGGGTGTGGCAAATCAACACGGTTTCCCTTTTCAATCTGCTCATATTGCATGAAAACGAGGTTCCAAATTTCAACAAATCTATCGCCATCTTCGTTCGGACTACCCGGAGGGCCGCCAAAAATATGCTCCCCATGATCATAAAATATTTCAGCGCACGGCCCACAAGGCCCCGTATCGCCCATTGACCAAAAATTATCAGACGTTGCAATACGGATAATTCTATCTTCGCTAATACCAGTAATCTTCTTGAAAAGATTAAACGCTACATCGTCCTCGTGATATACTGTAACCAGCAACCTATCTTTTTCAATACCGTATTCTTTGGTAATCAAATTCCAAGCTAATTCAATCGCCCTTTCCTTAAAATAATCACCAAACGAAAAATTACCTAACATTTCGAAAAAAGTATGATGACGTGCGGTAAATCCTACATTATCTAAATCATTATGCTTACCGCCAGCCCGAACGCATTTTTGTGAAGTTGCAGCTGTTGAGTAAGGGCGCTTTTCAATTCCTGTAAAAACATTTTTGAATTGCACCATACCAGCTGCGGTGAACATTAGGGTTGGATCATTTGTTGGCACAAGTGGACTTGAAGCTACGAGTTCATGTCCCTCACCTTCAAAATAGTTCAAAAATTTCGATCGTACTTCATTTACGCTAGACATATTGCTTTTCCAAAAAAAGGGCGGGCTTTATAAAGCTCGCCAAAAATTGTTAAATCCTTTTATCAAGTCGATAGGCCTTATGTCTAGCGGCAAAATAAATTTCAAACCAAAACGGACGCAATTTATCATTGCGCCCGCTAAAATATTAAGACTAAAAAATACTATTCTTTATGTTCAATAATATCATCATCAGTTTTAGATTTACTCTCAAGCAGTTCCTCATCAGATAATAGACCAGCACTTTCACGAACCCCTTGCTCGATAATATCAGCAATTTCTGGATTGTCTTTCAAGAATTGTTTTGAATTCTCACGCCCCTGCCCCAAACGCTGACTATCATAAGAAAACCAAGAGCCAGATTTTTCAACAATCCCTGTTTTAACACCAAGATCAAGCAATTCACCAGTTTTGGATATTCCCTCACCATAAATAATATCAAATTCAACCTGACGAAATGGCGGCGCAAGCTTGTTTTTCACCACTTTCACTCGTGTCTGATTGCCTACAATTTCATCTCTATCTTTAATTGCGCCAATGCGGCGAATATCAAGGCGAACAGAAGAATAAAACTTAAGCGCATTGCCACCAGTTGTTGTTTCAGGAGAGCCAAACATCACGCCGATTTTCATGCGAATTTGGTTGATAAAAATCACCATAGTTTTTGAACGAGAAATCGACCCTGTTAATTTACGCATTGCTTGGCTCATCAAACGAGCTTGCAACCCCGGCAAGCTATCGCCCATTTCACCCTCAAGCTCAGCCCTAGGAGTAAGCGCTGCCACACTATCAATCACCAAAACATCAATCGCACCCGAGCGCACTAGCGTATCAACAATTTCTAGAGCCTGCTCGCCAGCATCAGGTTGAGAAATCAATAACTCATCAACATCAACACCTAATTTGCGGGCGTAAATAGGATCAAGCGCATGTTCCGCATCAACGAAGGCGCATATACCACCTTTTTTTTGTGCTTCTGCTACAACATGCAAAGCAAGTGTAGTTTTACCAGAACTTTCAGGCCCATAAATCTCAACAACACGACCTCTTGGCAATCCACCAACTCCAAGCGCAATATCGAGCCCAAGCGAGCCACTAGGAATTGTTTCTATTTCCATAACAGCCTTGTCGCCCATCTTCATAATTGAGCCTTTACCGTAATTTCGCTCAATTTGACCTAAAGCGGCCTCTAGTGCTTTATTCTTATCCATTGATCCCCCATCGATCACCTTTAATTTTGTTTGCGACTTTGACTTAGACTTTGATTGCAACATTTCACTCTCCTTATTTCACGCCCAAAGATATCTTTCAATATCAGATATCAAGTTCTGTATATTCCTAACTTGTACTATCTTTGTTCTCATTTTGTTTCCTATTTGTCAAGCGAAAAATTACTATTCAGAAATTTTGTGAATTTGCCTGCAAACCCGCCTAGAGAATCATTTGCGGAAAATACTGGGTATCTATGATAGCCTATCAAAAGATATCGTTATAGCAAACCCAAATCTAGCAGTGCATTTTTTGTGGCTATTTCAATATTAGTATGTTGTAAATTAGGAACAAGTTCTTTTAACTTTTGTCCATCTAGCCTATGAGGAACTTGCCATA
>JAJRPR010000159.1 GCA_024280655.1 Alphaproteobacteria bacterium
GCCAGAAAAAACTAAATCATCAACAATATCCACCATGCCAGATGAATGAATTAGTCGAATAGCAATTTCCTGCTCCTGCTCATTAAAACGACTAAGGTCTGCCTCATGCTTGATAATAGCAAAGCTATTTTTATAAATCGCTTTTGGCTGTTTTAGATAAAACATAAAGCTAATTCTTTTTAAGTGTTAGTGGCCCTAATGGGTGATCTGCGTGCTTATAGGGATGATGATGGTGCGAATGGTCATGGGCGTGTGCAGAATCATGGTCGTGAGTATGAAGCGGTGTGAAAGGTAAACTATGTTCCTTACAAAAATGCTCATTGCGGCACGAAGCATCGCAATCACCCTTACATGGACAACCCTCTAATCCGCCGCCAATCCCCTCAACATGATGGTGATGGCTTTCTTGCTTTGCCCCCACCTCATCTTCAAAACCCAATACCTGCTCACGATATTTACAAAGCGAGCAATTCATTAGATTTTGCCCATTAAGTATTTCACCAATTCTATCAATAAAAGTTTCAATCACTAAATCATGATCATTTAGATATGGCGCTTTAACAAATTCTATTTCAGGAAAAAGCGTCGCCGCTTCATCAACTGCTTTATAAATTCGCTTAACTAACACCCCCGTAAATAAAAAATATGGAAACACAATTATGCGCTTAAAGCCGAGTTTAACAACCTTTTCAAGCGCTGGCGCAACCAGCGGAAAAGTAACACCAGAATAGGCGGTCTCCCCCCAACCAAAACCTAAACCCTCCCATAACATTCGCATTACTTTAGAAGCATTTGAATTTGCATCAACATCAGACGAGCCACGCCCCACCACCATTAACAAACTATCATGGCGATTTATTTCATTGCTCTCATTAGCTGTTTTCTCGGCCTGTTTTATACGCTCGCCTGCCGCCCTTATCATGCGAGTATCAATGCCAAGCTCACGCCCATAGGTGATATTAAAATCATCATGCAATGCGGCATAAGAATTTAGCACTGAGGGGATATCGTTTTTAGCGTGCCCAGCAGCAAATAACATACCCGGAAGCGCCAGCACATTTTGAATGCCCTGTTCTCGCAACCTATCAAGCCCATGATGAATTACAGGATTAGCAAATTCAAGATAGCCATATTCAAGCGGCACATCGGGAAGCTGCTTTTTAAGGCGCTCACTAAGATTGGCAAATTCATTTACCGCTAATTTATTGCGAGAGCCATGCCCGCACAACATAATGCCTGTTTTGGGGGGCAAAGAAAATTTATTATTCATGTTTACCTCTTTTGATAATTAAAAAGGCAACAATTCATTTATAAAGTCAAAAGCAACTCTGGACTTTTAGTCCCCGATTTGGGTCAACTGCACCAGAATGTTTTTCGCTCTTAAATAGAGAGTTGCAACTCATAACTTGTAACTTGAAGCGCCATAGCGGTCAATGATTATACGCTAAAATACCCTCTTTTCTGCCCGTCCTTAATCATGCCTTCTATTAACTCATGTAAAATAGGCGATCCTTGTTTTACAATTTCCATACGTTCGAATACCTGCTCCACTACTATTTCATGGCGCAACCACATTTGCCCATTGGTAAAATAATTATGCAAAAATGGCTGCAATCTATCCATAGCCCGAGCAAATAGCGCATTAGCAGTTTTTTGTTGCTCAAATTCTAGCCAAAGCACATGATATTCATTGGATAAATCTTTTGGCAATAATCCAAAAAGCCGCTTGGCAGCTTTTTGTTCTTTTATAAATTGCTCGTGCTTGCTCACATCAGAATAAGCAGGATTATCCCCCGCATCAATTTCTACAATATCATGAATAAGCAACATTTTAAGCACCACTAAAATATCTATTTCTTCACTTGAATATTCGCTCAATACCAACGCCATCATAGCTAATTGCCAAGAATGTTCAGCGTCGTTTTCTTTTCGTGAATTATCCAACAATGGCGTTTGCCGCCAAATCTCTTTTAATTTATCTATTTCCATAATAAAGGATAATTGCTTTATCAGGCGCTGATTTATTTTTATATTATCTAAATCTGTTTTAACTCGTGCGGCATAATCATTATTCTCTATTTCAGCTTTATTTTTATGTGCCTTTGCCTTAATTATTTTGCCACCCTGTTTTTTGAACTCATTAAATCCACCCTCAATATGGCAGACATTTTTAAGTCCTAAATCTTGCACTTGCTTGGTAGTTAAAGCCGAGCGCCAAGACATAGCACAAAAGAAAATTATCCTTTTGCCCGATGAAAATTCTTTACGGTGATAGGGGGAGGCTGGGTCTATCCAAAACTCAATCATGCCACGAGGAGCGTGCATTGCACCCTCAATTTTACCCTCAAATTCTAATTCCCGAATATCTCTTAAATCAACAAACAAAACCGCCTCATCATGAAGCAGGTCTTTTGCTTCTTTTATGCTTATGCTGATGATTTCTTTATTGGCTTGTTTAACCAATTCACTACTTGATTTTATTTTGTTCATATTAGCTTCACATTGTCTGTTATATTGATTGAAAAACAAAGGGACGGACAATGATAGTAATAGCTAAAAAACTTATAAGTGCAATTTTTCTTTTAACTGTGCTCTCGGCCTGCACATTCACAGGCTTGCGTAGTGATTTTTCTCAAATTCAGCTTTCAAATAATATTTATAAAATTTCTGTAACAGGCAAAAGCTCTATAGGTCATGAAACAGTTAAAAATTATGCGCTTTATCTGGCGGCAAACTTAACTATAAAAAACAACAAACCACGCTTTATCATTGTTAAAGACGAAATTGAGCGGCTAAGTAAAACTACAACCTCTGCACCCGTACTTATTGGTAGCGCCCAATTAGATAATCATGTTCAGCCCATTTTTTCTACTCCAGAAACTAAAATAAGCGCATATTCCGCAGGCGCAATAATTATTGAATTAATTGCCAAAAATGATAAGCGCTATAAAAATGCTTATGATGCTAAATTAATCTTACAACAGCTAAATTTAATTCTAAGCCAAGATGATATAGATATATTATCAAGTTAAAATTCAATTCCTTTTTGCGCCTTTATGCCCGAGCGAAATGGGTGTTTAATCATGCTCATTTCAGTAACCAGATCAGCTATTTCAATTAGCTCCTCTTTGGCATTACGCCCCGTAATTATCACATGAATATCTTTTGGTTTATTTTTCAAAAACTCAATAACTTCTTTAATATCTATATAATCATAGCGCAGGACAATATTTAATTCATCAAGCAACACCATATTATATTGCTTATCCATAATCATTTTTTTGGCTTCCTGCCATGCGCATTGTGCAGCCTTTATATCTCGCTCCCTATCTTGCGTCTCCCAAGTAAAACCCTCCCCCATTGCTTTTATGCTTACTTGTTTTGGGAATTTTTCTAAAATATCTCGCTCCCCTGTCCCCCATTTTCCTTTGACAAATTGCACAATACCAATATTAAACCCATGCCCAAGCGCTCTAAAAACCATACCAAAAGCAGCCGTTGATTTCCCCTTGCCCTTACCCGTATGAACAATGATTAGACCCTTTTCTTTGGTTTTGGTTTTAAGCATTTTTTCACGAGCTTGTTTTTTCTTTAGCATTTTTTTGGCGTGATAAACATTACGTTCAGCTTCGCTCATAAGATCAGTTTTTTTAACTCTATCACTCATTTTATTTCCTTATAAATATTCATAAATACTATTAGATTTTGGTTGCCAAAAACCTCGCTCAATCGCTTCATTACATTTCGCTTTTAACTCTTCATAGGCGTGTTTATTATTTTCTTTGATAAAATCTCGCACATTTTCGTCCATTATAAAAGCCTCAAAGGCCAAATCAAAATGATGCGTTTTGACAGCGCCAGTAGTGGCAGCAAAAGCAAACATATAATCAACTGAAGCAACAATTTCAAAAGCCCCCTTATAGCCGTGCCGCATTACGCCCGCTATCCATTTTGGATTTGTAACACGTGATCGCATAACAAAACTAATTTCTTCTTCAAGAGTTTTTATTATTGGGCGCTCGGGGCGAGAGTGATCATTATGATAGGCAAGAGGTTTAACTCCTTTTTGCGCCTCAACACTTGCAATTAAACCGCCCTCAAATTGATAATAATCATCACTATCAAGTAAATCATGCTCACGATTATCCTGATTATGCACCACCGCTTCAATATTATTTAAGCGCTTTTTTAGGTTTGCTTTTTCAGGCAATCCTTGCGCTTTGTTGCCATAAGCATATTGAGAAAAATTAACAAAGGCTGTTGCAAGGTCTGATTTGCTTTCCCACTCCCCACTATCAATTAATCCCTGCAACCCTGCTCCATAAGCCCCCGGCTTTGCACCAAAAATCCTATGCCCAGCTTTTAGCGCCGCCTCAGATTTGCTCATTTTATCTGCCATCAACTCAAGCGCCTCTTGGCGCATGATCGCAGCGATTGGATTTTGCTCTATCGGCTCATCAAGTGCTCCAATGGCTCGAATTGCTCTATCAAACAGGTTAATAAGTTGCGGGAAAGCATCTCGAAAAAACCCTGAAATTCGAAGTGTTACATCACATCGAGGACGACCTAATTTTGCCAAAGGAATTATTTCAAACCCACTTACTCGAAGCGACGAACTATCCCATTTTGGCCTTACCCCAATTAGCGCCAAAGCCTGCGCAATATCATCGCCGCCTGTGCGCATATTTGCAGTGCCCCACACGCTTAAAGCAATAGATTTTAGATGCGTGCCCTCATCATGAAAATGTCTATGCAATAGATTTTCAGCCGATTTTTGCCCCAATTCCCACGCCGCATTGGTTGGCACAGAACGATTATCAATCGAATAAAAATTGCGCCCCGTTGGCAACACATCAAGTCGCCCACGAGTTGGCGCACCAGAAGAGCCGGGCGCAATAAATTTACCGTCCAACCCATCAATAAGCGCCTGCATTTCATTTTTACCACAGGCGCTAAGAGAGGGGCGAATAAGTTCCTCAATAGTTTTCAACACCGCCTTTGTTTGCAAAAAATCTTTTGGCAATTTTTGCCCTGAGATTAACTTTGAAGCTAATAGTTCAATCCGCTCAATAGTGTCGCCATTGGTGCGCCAAATATCTTTACAAAGCACCTCTAATATTTGTGGTTTTGGCCCTTGCCATTCCTCGCCCAATTTTACATTTAATGGATCAAATCCCAATTTAAGATCATTGCTTAGAGCTCTTATAAGAGAAGCATCTTTTAGATTTTCACCTCGTGGCGCACGAGCTAGTGCAATGATTAAATCACGCTCCAAATCACCTTTTGGGCTTTGTCCAAAAATATGTAACCCATCACGAATTTGCGCTTCTTTTAACTCACAAAGATAATTATCTATTTCACCAAGCGCCTTTTCTTCGTCCTGCGGCAGCGCTAAATCCTTATCAAGATTATTATCTTTAGTGAAATCTAAAATGCGCTTTTTAAGCAATTCAATTCGTCTAAAATCCAAACCCTGCGCTTGATAATATTCATCAAGCAACGCCTCAAGATGTTTTAAGGGCCCATAAGTTTCTGCCCTAGTTAGTGGCGGCACAAGGTGATCTATTATCACCGCACCCGTGCGCCTTTTGGCTTGCGTGCCCTCACCGGGATCATTGACAATAAAGGGATAAAAATGCGGCACTGCGCCCCAAAGCGCCAATGGATAGCTACTTACATCAAGGCCAGTGGCCTTACCCGGTAACCATTCTAAATTGCCATGTTTGCCATTATGAATAAGCGCATTAGCATTAAAAATATGCTTTATCCATAGGTAACAAGCAATATAGATGTGCGGTGGCACAAGATCAGGGTCATGATAATTGGCCTTTATATCCAAATCATAACCACGTGAGGGCTGTAATAGAATTGCTACATTGCCAAAAATTAAGACAGGTAAATGAAAGCCATCTTGGCGCATAAATATATCACTCTTTGCCTCGCCCCAACGCTTATTTACTGCACCTTGGATTTCTTTTGGCAATTTTTCAAATAGGTTTTGATATGTTTTTAGCGATAATATTGCGCTGCTTGTCCCTCTTTTGGGGTTAGCGTTTGTTGGGCCTTTTTGTAATAACTCAATTAGCTGATTGCCGTTTTTGGGGAAACTTTTACCGCTCTTACCCCCACCCCTAGCCCCTCCCCGCAAGGAGGAGGGGGATAAAGACGCATCATTATAATTGGGTTTCCCCTCCCCCTCGCGGGGAGGGATGCCGACAGGCAGGGTGGGGGCAAGAGAAAAACCTCCTCCCCCCAAATAATAACCAGCATCTTCCAACGCCAACAAAATCTCAACACTAGATTGCGGTACATCATAGCCAACACCATTAGCGATACGCCCATCACGAATAGGATAATTAGCCAACACCATACAGATTTTACGTTTATTTTCAGCGGTTTTCCTCAAGACAATATAATTCTTGCAAAACTCAATAACCTGCCCAATGCCCTGCTCATTGGGCGCATAAAGCGATAATTGCACTTGCGTCCTTTTATGCCAAAAATCTTTTTCCTTATGCCCAACAATCAAACAACCAATACGCCCATCCATTTCTGGTAAAGTTATTTGCATCGCTAGGTCTTTAGCGCTCAACCCCTGCTTACTTTCCTGCCAAATTTCTTTTGAGCTAGAGCTTTGCAAAAGCTGAATGATTGGCGCATCAATATTACTAAAAGGGTTTTGTTTTGGATCGATGCCATCAATATTAAGCGCAAACCCTGTTAGGTTTAATATTATTTCAGGAGGGAAGTTCTTTAGCGCCTGGTTTACAAAACGAATACAAGCACCCTCTTTTAGAGTAGAAATAATAATTGGAATTGGCGTAATATCAGCTTTTTTTAACTCTTCAATTAGCAACTCAAGCGTCGCCGTCCCAGCCCCCTCAAGCGCTGCTCGATAAAATAATATAGGAGCAAAATTATTTGCATTTTTGCTTAGTGTCTTTAATTGCTCAAACTCAATAACTCCCTCTTTTGGAAGCCAAAAACCAAAGCGAGCAAATGGCTTTATTTCATCTCTTTTTATATTTTTATTAGCAGCCAAAGCACTAAATGCCTTAAGCGCCAAATCCATATTTTGCGCCCCACCAGTAATAAAAAGTTGCTGCAAATATTTATAATTATCTAGCGAAATATTTGAATGTTCAAACAATATGGCATCAAAATTAGCGTCTCCCGATAAGAAGGCCAATTTGATATTTTTATTAGCCGCCAAAGCGCAAATCTGATTAAACCCATATTGCCAATAAACGCTTGAACCAAGCAGGCGAATTACAATGATTTTTGCGTGCTTAGCGGTTTTTTCAAGCCAAAGATCAGTGGAACAATTATGACTTAGGTTAGCAAGATTTGCCAGACGCATATCATCAAACCCTGCCCTATCGCTTGCGCTGGCTAATGCCGCTAATTCACTGTCGGCAAAAGAAGCAAAAACAATATCGCCCTTGCTTTGCTTAAGATCAATTATTTCTCCCTCTTGCTGTATTTCAGCTGATGTGGCGCTTAATATATGCATGATATTTGCCTCCGCTCCACGCTCTCATCGTGCGCCTGTTGAACCTTAAAACACACACCCCACCCTCTTTTATTCCTATACCCCCACCCTCAATCCCTCCCCGCAAGGGGGAGGGAAGCAGATTGAGTTTTTGAGCCGTATTCCCCTCCCCCTTGCGGGGAGGGGCTAGGGGTGGGGGTAAGGCATAAAGCGGTGGGGCATTAAATTTGTCTGCAATCAAACAACAAATACAACCATTAGACGGCTCACCGCCAGCCTCTAAAAAGCCAGTAATAATTGTTACAAGAGTTTGTTGTATCATCTATTTAAGCACCTTAAAAAACCGCTGTGAGAAAAACCCATAAAGCCAGCCAAGCAATAGCCAAAAAATAAGGGCACTGAACAAGGCATTAGCGGCATAAGAACTTGCCAAATATGCTGGCACATCTGATTCTAAACTGGGCGGTAGTGGAGCGCCAATAATATGCGGCGCTAAAAACAAAGCTACAGCAACTATTAAAACAATAGGTTTTGGGTATTTTACCAATAATAAAATTGCCGCACCAGTTGAAATTACCACTCCCCACCACCAAACCTGTCGTGCGCCAAGTTCAGCGGCAATCATACCCGGTAATTCTGGCGGAGAGCCTATTGCTGGCATAAGAGAAAAACTTAAAAAACCAGCCAAACCCCATAAAAGCCCATTTTGAGTTGTGATTTGTAATGAGGCTAAAGTTGAAATTGCAGCCAAAACCAACGCAAAGCCTAAGCTGATTAGCACTGTTGCTAGAACAGTATAAAAAGTTCGCTCCAAGCCGTTCTGCGGTTCCCACTCTTGCTCAGCAACATCGTGCTTATGTGGCGCAACTGGCTGTTTGTCAGCCTCATGCTCAACGGCATGAACTTCGCCAATTTCATAAAATTCCGCTTCAAGAATTAGTGGCACAACTCGCCATTGCATAATTGCAGATTGCACAAGACCAGCCACAGCACCAGCAAGCACTGCAGCGAAAAAAATTCGCTTAAAAAGTTCCATAATATTTCCTCAAAAAATTAATGGCAAGGAAAGCCAATAGCATGGCGCAAATCATGCGCACCATTATGCAATGCTGTATTTTGCACAAAGCCAGTGCCATAAATTAGCGCTAGACCAATAAAAAGCACTAATGAGCCTGCAATTATCTTTTGGGAAATAGAAAGAACCTGAATATTAGTAGTAGTATTTATCATGACAACACCCTCCGTGTGACGGTTAAAAAACAGAGCAAAAGCTCCAACAAATTGGCAGGTCTCCTGACTTGTAAATCTAAACAAACAAAGCACTCTTGCTTGTTTTCGCCTTTCTAACCTTCCCAGAAAAACCAGTGGTATATTAGAAAAACTCATCACTTACAGTTGCGGGGGCAGTCATGGAATTGAACCCCTTTTGGGTAATTCGCACCATATTCCCTATTACGCTTCAAATCATTATGATTCTTAGCACCAACAAAAAATCTTTAGCACGCTAGCAAAACAATTCAAATAGCAAAATATATTATCTTAAGCAGTTGAATAATTCTATTTTTGCAATAGTGTTATTATGAAAGTTCAATCAACAATAATTGCACCAGTAATTACACAATGAAACAAGCACCCTATAAAGCCCCAGACACCAATAGCCCAACCCCCATGATAGCACAATTTTTAGAAATTAAGGCGGTAAATCCGGGTTATTTATTATTCTATCGCATGGGTGATTTTTATGAATTGTTTTTTGAAGATGCAGAAATAGCATCACGTGCGCTTGGCATAGTTTTAACAAAGCGAGGCAAACATAAGGATAAAGATATTCCTATGTGCGGCGTGCCGGTTCATGCTTCAGATAATTATCTAAAAAAGCTAATTTCTCTTGGGCACAAAGTTGCGGTTTGCGAGCAAATGGAAAGCCCTATTGAAGCTAAAAAACGAGGGTCAAAATCAGTTGTGAAACGAGATGTAGTGCGCCTTGTTAGTGCTGGCACAATTACCGAAGATGAATTATTACCAACCAACAGCAATAATTTTCTTTGCTCATTAGCAATTATCAGTCATGAAAAATCAGAAGTCGCTCTTGCATGGGCAGATATTTCAACAGGAGAGA